>JAZSIB010000092.1:0-3841 GCA_045533585.1 Lachnospiraceae bacterium
TTTATTTGAGGGCAGATATGGTAAACAGCTGCACGCATGGGAGTGATATCGTTGTCGGAAGGATTGAAGAATACCAACCAGTTTAAGATTGTCTATAATAATGGAAAATCCTATGCGAACAGAGATTTAGTAATGTACTTACGTAAAAATGATTCCGACACAAACAGACTCGGTATTTCAGTAAGTAAAAAAGTCGGAAATAGTGTAGTCCGACACAGGGTAACCCGTTTAATCAGAGAGAGTTACCGTTTGAATGAAGCAAAGCTGCTTCAGGGATACGACATAGTAGTTGTCGCTCGGGTAAATGCATAGGGAAAAGATTATTTTGACATTTGCCGCGCATTTTTGCACTTGGCAAAATTGCACCGGATTATTGAAGAAAAGTAATGAAGAAGATACTGATATTTTTTGTTCGTATATATCAAAAGTTCATTTCCCCTTATAAAGGGAGATCCAGTTGTATCTATATCCCTACCTGCTCATGCTATGCCTGTGAGGCACTTGAAAAGCATGGTGCATTGAAGGGATCATTTCTGACTGTCAGACGAATTCTTCGCTGCCATCCGTTTGCAAAGGGAGGCTATGATCCGGTACCGTAATTAAGGAGGATTATAAAGTGCTCGTTACATTCTTAACCCAGCAGGGAGGTTTATTAAAACCTTTTTCCTGGATTATGGGTATTATTTTGAATGCAATTTATGAATTCGTGAGCTTATTTGGAATTCATAACATTGCAATTTGTATCGTTATTTTCACAATTGTTACCAGAATGCTGATGCTGCCGATGACAATTAAGCAGCAGAAATTTACCAAGGTATCTTCCCGTATGAATCCTGAGATTCAGGCAATCAGCGAGAAATACAGAGGAAAAAAGGATCCGGAATCCCAGAGAAAATATCAGCAGGAGACGCAGGAAGTTTATGATCGTTATGGAACGACACCGATGGGTGGCTGTCTTCCGCTTCTGATTACCCTGCCGATTATGTTTGCATTGTACCGCGTTATCTATAAGGTACCGGCATACGTAAATGATATTTATGTATTATATGAGGCAATTGTAAATGCAATTGATTATCTGGCACAGGGAGTTGGTGCACAGGGTATGGTTGCAAATGCACTTGCAAACTTTGTAAATGGTAATGCAATTAACAATGCAGCAAGCTATATTGGCGAAGTTGGTAAGTATACCTTCGGAACAACAGAATATTTGAATGCATTTATTGATGTAATAACACAGTTCAATGCAAACAACTGGTCTTTATTTATGGAAGGCGCTTTGCTTGAAACAGAGAGCTGGAGTGCACTTTTGGCTGCTACCGGTCAGACTGCCGATACTTGGATCAGTTATCTTCAGACGACCATTGGTGCAGATTATATGACAAAGCTGTCCGGTATGACAGATATTAACCAGTTAGGAAGTCTTTTGAACATTACAAATCTTGGTGATACGGTAGTGCTTACAGATGTAAGCAATTGTATCTATTGGAACACATTCTCTCTTGCAACAGATTTTGGTTCACAGATGAGTGCTCTGAATCTGTCTTCGATTATTGATGCAGAGAAGGTATTAAGAATTCAGGATATTATTAAAGCCGATGTTACACCGAATGTTACCGCAATCGTGGACGGCATTCTTTCGAATAATAAGTTTATCGGTAAGATGAACATTCTGGACAATTCCGGTTGGAAGTTCCCGGGTATCCTGATTCCGATTATTGCAGCTGCTACTCAGTTCCTGCAGAGCAAGTTATCTACTACTTCTACTGAAAATAAAAACAGTAAAAAACAGCAGGATGATAATCCGATGGCACAGAGTATGAAGAGTATGACTACGGTTATGCCGATTATGTCCGGTGTTATCTGTGTTATGCTTCCGATTGGTGTGGGTATTTACTGGATCGCAGGTACCGTAGTTCAGATTGTACAGCAGATTTTCATCAACAAGTATCTGGATAAGGTTGATACCGATGAATTGATTGCAAAGAGTGTGGAAAAGCAGAATAAGAAGCGTGCTAAGATGGGTATCCATACCACAAACGGAAATGGTGCGGTTTCTTCCGTAGCACGTACTTCTACCAAGTCTGTGAATACAACAGCAAGTAAGAATACAACTGCTGCCCCGAAGGAATATGAAAGACCGGCGAGTGGTACCGGAAACGGTGGTATTGCAGACATTGCAAATATGTTGAAGAATCGTAACAATGATAAATAGTAGTGTGAAAATATTGTGCCTGCGCAAAGGATTATATCCTTAAAAGTTTGCAGGTACAGGAAAGGCATGGTTTCTATGGACGACTGGAAAGAGTTTAGCGCGAAGACCGTAGATGAAGCTCTTACGGAAGCGTTATTATATTTTAATACGACCAGTGAAAAGCTGGAGTATGAAGTAATTGAGAAAGAGAACGCAGGTGTTCTCGGTATGTTTAAGAAGGAAGCTAAGATTAAGGCACGTATGGTATTTACCGTAGAAGGTGCTGCTACTTCTTTCCTTCAGAAGGTGCTCGCAGCGATGAATATCACTGCTGACATCGAAGTTTTGTATGATGAAGAGAATGAAACCGTTGAAATAAATCTCATCGGTGAGGATATGGGTATCCTGATCGGTAAGCGTGGTCAGACCTTAGATTCTCTGCAGTATCTCGTAAGTCTTGTTGTAAATAAGGGTAGCGAAAAGTACCTCAAGGTAAAGCTGGATACGGAAAATTACAGAGAACGTAGAAAAGAAACCCTTGAGAATCTTGCAAAGAACATTGCATTCCGCGTAAGAAAGACACAGAAGCCGGTTACCTTGGAGCCGATGAATCCGTATGAGAGACGCATCATTCACTCTGCACTTCAGAACGATAAGTACTGTGAGACGCACAGCGAAGGGGAAGATCCGAACCGTAAGGTAATCGTTTCCCTGAAGAAGGGTGTTAAGATTTATAATCACAACAACAATCGGAATTCCGGTTACGGAAGATACAACAACCGTGATAACGGTGGAACCAGAAAGCTTTCCACAAAGGAATTCCATAAACGTTACGGTTCTTCCAACAACAAGGATTACAGTAAAGATTATAAGAAAGATTATGCAGCATATCTGGAGGAGAAGGCAGCAGCCAGAGCAGCAGCTGAGGCTGAGAATAAGGCAGACAATCTGTAAATGATGAATTGACCGATTCCTGATGAATATGGTGGCAGGAGTGGTTTATGTGTCACCGATACATAAACCACTCTTTTTATTTGGAAAGGAATGAGTACTGATATGTTTTTTCAGAATGAGGATACCATTGCGGCAATTGCTTCCGGTTTATCCAATTCCGGAATCAGTGTGATACGAATCAGTGGTTCTGATGCGATTGCTACAGCGGATAAGATTTTTCGTACCAAAAGCGGTAGTTCATTGATGAATGCGGATACGCATACTGTCCATTACGGTATGATTATGGATGGAGACGAATTCATTGATGAAGTGCTTCTTTTGGTTCTTCGTGCGCCCAGAACTTATACAAGAGAAGATGTCATTGAGATTGATTGTCATGGTGGCGCACTGGTAACGCAGCGGGTGCTGGAGACTATTTTAAAACAAGGTGTCCGTCTTGCAGAACCGGGTGAATTTACGAAGAGAGCTTTCTTAAACGGCCGTATCGATTTGTCTCAGGCGGAAGGTGTCATGGATCTGATTGATGCAAGCAACCGTCTTGCGATGAAGCATTCTGCCGGACAGGTAAGAGGAAGTCTGAAGGATAAAATGACAGAGCTTCGTACAATAATTTTGGACGATGTGTCGTTTATTGAAGCTGCGTTGGATGATCCGGAACATATTGATGTAGATGAATATCGTGAAACACTGGAGATG
>JAZSIB010000263.1:0-4952 GCA_045533585.1 Lachnospiraceae bacterium
GCACAAAATAACCGCTTCGTGTTTGCAAATCCAAAGTAACTGACACATCAAAAAGGGATTCCCTAAGTCATACACTGACTCGAGGAATCCCTCTTTTCTTCATTAAAGTAGTTTTGCTCTCATTTCTTCCCCACTCATCGGACTTAACAGAGCCGGCGCCACATCAAACACCGTCTTACAGCCGCTCTCGCCGTTCTTGCTCATGCGGTATGCCGCACGCGCGTAAGCCACCAGAACACTGGATGTAAACTCCGGATTGGAGTCAAGTGTCAACCGGTACTCTATCGTCTCGGTATTCTCACTGTTCCAGCCGGTATGACCGCTCCGTACCACCAGACCACCGTGTGCAAGACCGGCATGGTCTCTCTTCAGTTCTTCTTCCGTGATGAAATGCACGGTTGTCTTGTAATCCGCAAAGTAGTTCGGCATCGTCTTGATCTCATTCTCAATCCGTGCAAGGTCTGCACCTTCCTCTGCTACCACGAAGCACTCTCTCGTGTGTTTCTCACCGGTCGTAAGTTCCGGACACTCGCCTGCACATACGCGGTTTATGGCAGATTCAATCGGTATCGTGTACTGCTTCGCATCCTTCACACCCTCGATACGACGAATCGCATCCGAATGTCCCTGACTGACGCCCTTACCCCAGAAGGTATAGGTTGTTCCGTCCGGCAGTATGCTCTCTGCATACAGACGGTTCAGGGAGAATAAGCCCGGATCCCAGCCTACCGATATCATCGCTACCTTGCCTGCCTTCTTCGCTGCTGCGTCTACCGCTGCAAAATGCTCCGGAATCTTCGCATGCGTATCGAAGCTGTCCACGACATTATAGTAAGCTGCCGCCTCCGGTGTCTGCTTCGGAAGGTCCGTTGCACTGCCGCCACAGAGAATCAGTACATCTACCTCATCCTTTCTTGCTTCCAGCTCTGAGATATGATATATCTTCGCCGCCTTGGTCTGTATCTCAACCTTCTCCGGTGCACGCCTTGTCATAACAAATACCAGTTCCATATCCGGGTTCTGACGGATAGCGCACTCTACGCCGCGTCCCAGATTCCCGTATCCTAAAATACCAATTCTGATTGCCATATTAGTCACCTACTTTTCCTTTAATAGAGGAGAGTATAATGCAGTTTCCCTTTTTCTGTCAACACTTTTATTCAAACCATTTGACATCAATCATCGAACCGAGCAGGGTATATCCCGGTACGCTCGGATGCAGATAATCGTTCGCATAGACATCCTTCATCATCGAAGGATCGTCCTCTCTCGCAATCGCCGAGGCAAAGTCAATCACACCGTCGAACGGTGCATCCTCTGCCAGAATGCGCTTGTTCAGATTAATACGAACCTGTTCATGCAGCTCGGAATAATAGTAATGCGTCTTGAACGGCAATACCGTGCCCGCATAGACCTTGATGCCGTTCTCATGACACTGTTTCGTCCAGTCCAGAATCTGCGCAAACATTGCTTCCGAGATGTCTTCCTGAGCGTAGCCGATATCGTTTACACCAATCAGAAGAATCATATACTTTGCACCGGTCGTTCCAAGCACATCACGCACAAAACGGTTCTTTGCCGCCGGACCGTTGCCGCCCCAGATAGCATTCCCACCGATGCCACGGTTGATAACCGATACCTTCTTGGTTGCCGAATTTGCCTGCAGCGCTCTTGCCAGCTGATCCGTCCAACGGTTGTAACCATCCGTCGTTACACCATATCCGTCTGTAATCGAGTCTCCAAAACATACCACAGCACGGGCATCTTCATCTGCTAAAGTTTCCATATCACTTAAGAAATACCAGCTGGTTGCCGTCGCCGTATCAAAAAGTTCTGCATCCGTTACATGGTTGCCGGTTGCAAGCCAGTTCGTGCTGCGGGATGCGGTATGACTGGTGGTCGTTGTCGGAACCTTGCCGAACTTCGTCGTTACCGTTATGTACTCCAGCGGGTCAAAGCGGTAATCTATCACATCCGACATCACGGTTTCTCCTGCCGGAATCGTTACGCTTTCCTTTCCGTCAAATGTCACTACCGTATCCGTGGTCGGGTCGATGCGAGACACGCCCGGTGTCAGGAGTCTTGCAATATGTACCGACTCGATCTCCAACGGACACTCGCCGAACTCATTCGTAAACTTAATCTTCAGGCACTCGCCGCCGATGGATACTCTCACCGACTGACGGTAGGTATTTCCTGCCAGACCCGGCGCGGGCGGTACGGTCTCATTTGCTGCGATTAACTGGGAGCTTCCCCAGGTTCCAATCCATTTTTTATTCATACATTGTTTTGCTGCCACAAAGAGTGCTCCCTACAATTCTTTGCAAACAACTACTCCTCCTTATATTATCAGTTTAACACGCTATACCCAGCAATTATATTCCTAAGCAGACAAACTGGCAACTATTTTTCCACAAAAAAAACAAAGAGTCCACTTTCGGACTCTTTGTTTTTATGGAAGAAGAACTCAATCTGTTCTCTTTATTCCTGTACGTTTTCCTTACCGTCTCTCCATGCAACCATCTTCTTCTCTGCTGCTTCGATAGTCTTCTGGCAGAGGTCAGGAAGCTTGTCACCCCATTCACCGGTTGCCTGCTCGAAGCCCTTCTTCATGGCTGCAAGAAGCTCGTCTGCATAAGCAGTATCGTTTCCTGCCAATGCCTTTGCGAAGGATACCAGACGGTCGGAAGTCTGCTCTACGCCCCAGTAGCCATCTTCTGCGATATCAGCCTGTGCCTGCTGTGCTGTCGCCGGGTCTACTTCCAGCTTACCGGTACGAAGCATCTCCCACATATTTGTGGTATCGGTAAATGCCTTGCCTTGTTTGTTCAGCATCTGCTCAACCAGGCTTCTGAGCTGGTCTTTTCTCTTCTGCAGATCAGCCTTCATCATATTTACCATATCAAGGTCTGCCTTTGCCGCCTTCACCTCGTCCTTGGAAGCCTTCTGATATACAACGGCTGCTGCTTCTTCGGTCTTGTTCTCTACCGACTTTGCGTAAGAAACCGACTTGTCGGTTACGTTTAATGATTCTTCCAGTTTTGTTGTGGTGGTCTTTTCGTATGCAAATGCCCCACTAATGGTATTCATGTCCATATGTCACCTCGTTTTCTGCGTATCAAACTGTGTTGCCGCCTTCGCAACTACATTTTGTACACTGCACGCTCCTTGTGCAACTTATTTTGTGGATGCCATCGTTTTTGTCAAGCGATGCGAAAGCAACACTTGTCGCTTTCATAGTTTATATCGGCAGATGCTTAGTAAAACTTTAGTCCTTTTTTCATATTTTTTAACAGCAAAACGGTGCCAACGGCAATCCATTCGTTCCAAACACGGTAACCGGTGCCCAGTTTGCCCACGCGTAACGTGCATGTACCGGCTGTGGGACAAAGATTGCGGTCAGGCGGATACCATACACACCGTTCTCACAGAACGGGGTTGCGATTGCCGGCTGCCAGTTGCCATCACGATGCTGTACCTCGAAGCCGAGTATGTAATGCGGTGGACATTCCATTGCCGGCGTTGGCTGCGAGATCGTCTTATATTCCGGTGTATAGTTGACTGCCTTGTAATCAATCACAAAGCCTTCCGGTACATAATCAAAGTAAAGCTTCAATCCGTCCCCGTCCGGTACGGCATATCGGAACATTGGACCGAAGGCATCTTCCGGCTTGGTGATTTTCCCATACACATGGTAAAGCGCTTGCAGTGCAAGACGTTCACCGCATTCCAGCTTATGGGACGGATGGATATCGTTGAACTTGCCAAGGTCAAGTGCCACTGCAATTCCGGTATTCTTCACAGAACGGAATACCTTCATCTGTGCTTCACGTAAGTCTGCCCAGGAGGTGTAATCCGGATCGTTCTTGTTCTTGAACATCGGAAGCTGTACGAAGAGGAACGGCAGGTCTTCATCCCGGAATTCTCTTCTCCACGCTTCGATCACACCGCGCATCAGCTTCGGGTAACTGTCAGCGTAACCTTCATCACTCTCGCCCTGGTACCAAAGGAAGCCCTTCAGAGTGTAGGGGACACAGGACAGAAGCATCGTCTCGTACAGGCCACAGGGGCGGAATTCACTGTGCGGTCCCATCGGTCCCGGCCACGGGCACGGTCCGCAGAGTTCAAGCACCTGATTCCAGTCGATATCCGGGTTCTTTGCGTAGCAGGCATTTTTCTTCTCATCCCATGCCTGTATCTCTTTCTTGTAGGATTCCAAGGCAGCAAGGTACTCTTCCATCGTAAGACCCTTAGTCGCCTTTTCATAACGTTCGTAATAATGCGCTGTATCGAGGTCAGACATCAGAGTCTGATTGTCCAGCCATGACGAAGCAGAAGTACCGCCCCAGTTACAATTGATGATACCAATCGGAACATTAAGTTCCGGTGCAAGGCGGCGTGCAAAGAAGAACGCAACCGCCGACCAATAAGGAATCGTCTCCGGCGTACAGAGATTCCACACAGAAGCACGACGTGCACTCTCGGTGTTGTCGTCCACGTAGGAGATGTGGGGTACGAAGTAGTGACGAATTAAGTGATAGGGAATGTTGCCGTCTCTGACCTCTGCCAACATATCCTTATACTCATCACTGCTCTGCAGGTTAAATTCCATATTGGACTGACCGCCCGCAAGCCACAGATCGCCCAGCAGAATATCGTGATACTCCAGTGTCTCCACGCCGTCCGTAACGCTCAAGGTATACGGTCCTCCTGCCGAAAGCGGCGGAAGATACAACAGGAACTTACTGTCCATAATCATGCCCGTAGCGGTCATCGGAACACACGCAGAGGAAGTAACAACCGCTCCGCTACCATCGAGGAGCGAGACCGTAATTCTCGAACCGGTTTTCCCGCTGCCGAACACCGCGATTCTTTTATCCCGTTGCAAAATCATGTGATCCGTAAACAAATACGATAACTGAAAACTCATAAGTTTGTCCTGCCTTTCATAT
>JAZSIB010000139.1:0-12682 GCA_045533585.1 Lachnospiraceae bacterium
TAAAATTAATGAAATAAATGGTTGGTTTGAGGAAAATCGGTCAATACTCTGAAATAAAGGAGGAGTATATGAAGCGATTTTCTATCATTGCTGCAGGAATATTGTCAGTATGTTTATTCTTTTCCGGATGTTATTATATATCTTTTGCCCGCACAATTAAAAGACTGGAGGAAAAGAAAACACAACAGAATAACGAGTCGGAATTATGGGAAAATGAATTTTCGATACATGAGATTGATCATGATGTGTTAGTGTCCGAGTCAGAAGAAGCTGCATCGGATAGTTTGGTTATTTCTCCGGATACTGTGTGTGTTTATAGATTGTATTATATCGATACTGGTGAATACGTACAGTATCAGTCGCCACCAAGTTCGGATATCGCAGGATTAACCCGCAGTCAGCTTGTAAACCGGTTGAAGGAGTATATGGAACATCTTTCGATTACGGAATATGAAGAAGGCTTACTTTCTTATGAACTGCTTTCGTTCTCGAAGGATAAAGTTGTTTTACAGAAGATATATGACAGAACGAGCGTTCAATATAAGTACTTCATTACAGTAAGAAACAATGAAGTAATTGTCTATTACAGTGACAAGAAAACAGTGTTTGAACACACGGGGATTCAGCTGGGACCTATGGATGCGGAATTGCAGTATGTTCTGCAAAAGGGGATTCCGGTAAGGGATGTAGAAGAATTATATGATTTTCTGGCTGCGATTACGAGCTGATTCGGATTGTGGTTGAAAACAGTGAGGCGTATATGAAATACGATGTAATTGTGATTGGAGGAGGAGCCTCCGGTATGACAGCAGCGATTTGTGCTGCACGAAGTAAAAAAAGTGTGCTTTTGTTAGAAAAGAGTGCGAAGCTTGGAAGAAAAATTGCTGCGAGCGGGAATGGGAAGTGTAATCTTACCAATGAACTGATTTCAACAGCATGCTATTATGATGCATATCCGGATGAAATGACTCGTATTCTGGAGCGATGTACAAAGGATGCAATTCTTGATTTTATGAAAAGCATCGGTGTTGTTTGCAAAGAAAAACGTGGCTATTATTATCCGGTATCGGAACAGGCCGCGGTGGTGGTACAGATGCTTCAGGCGGAGCTGGTACATAATAAGGTTACGATAAAGACGGAAGAATGTTGTAACAGCTGTTACAAAGAAGAGAATCATTTTTATGTGGTGACAGATAAGGCAGAGTATTGTGCAGAGTCTCTGATTATGGCAAGCGGAGGTATGGCTGCGCCGAAGCTTGGTGCCAATGACAGTGGATATCAGATACTGAAAAATCTGGGACACCGTATTAAAAAGCTTTCCCCGGCATTGGTGCAGCTGACAACACAGGAACGCTATGTAAAGAATATGTCCGGTGTCAGAACCGAAGCGGCTGTCCGATTGCTCTGTTATAATCAGGAGTATTGTGAAAAAGGTGAAATCATATTCACGGACACCGGAGTTTCCGGGATTCCGGTATTTCAGATAAGCAGATATGTACAAGCTGCTTTACGGGATAAGCAGGAGGTTACGTTATATATTGATGCGATTCCGCTGTATTCGAAAGAGGAATTAAAGGAAAATATTCTTGCTTTAATCCGGTACAATCCTTTTTTGACACTGGAATACCTGTTCCGCACCTATTGTAATCATAAATTGGTGTATGCGGTTTTAAAGGAGTACGGATTTGATGCTGAGCT
This sequence comes from Lachnospiraceae bacterium, assembly GCA_045533585.1. Taxonomy (GTDB): domain Bacteria; phylum Bacillota; class Clostridia; order Lachnospirales; family Lachnospiraceae; genus SZUA-448. The sequence goes on from JAZSIB010000139.1 coordinate 1,699, forward strand.
TCCGTGCAAAAATATGAAGCAGCAAGAGCTTGATAAAATAATTCATATTTTTAAGAATCTTTTTTTTCATGTCAACGGAACAAACGGATTTGATAGTGCACAGGTTACAAGAGGTGGTGTACCGTTGGATGAGATTGATGTTGATACGATGGAATCGAAGCTGGTGAAAGGTCTGTATATCACCGGAGAACTTCTGGATATCGATGGAATGTGCGGTGGATATAATCTGCATTTTGCATGGTCAAGCGGTATGATTGCAGGAAACGCGGTAAAGCAAAAGTAAGTAAGGCAGAAAGGAAAAAGAGGATGTTTCGCATTGAACAAATGAAGCTTCCGCTGACATATACAGAGCAGGATCTGACTGCCATGATTTGTAAGGAACTGCGGATTACGGAAGCTGAACTGGTATCTTATGAGATTGTACGACGTTCGCTGGATGCAAGAAAAAAAACAGACATTCACTATTCATTTCTGGTAGATGTGACGGTTCGGGATGAGAACAAAATAAAAAAACAATTATCCAGATTGAAAAAGGTAAGTATATCAAAGGAAACAAGATATGAGTATCGGATTACCGGTATGCAAAAGATGAAACATAGACCTATTGTTGTGGGAGCCGGTCCGGCGGGCTTGTTTTGTGCGTATGCGCTGGCAAAATGCGGATTCTGTCCGGTGTTGATTGAACGTGGAGATACGATGGAAAACAGGACTACAAAAGTAGAACGTTTTTGGAAAGAAAATTCGCTTGACGTAGAATCAAATGTGCAGTTTGGAGAAGGCGGTGCCGGGACGTATTCTGATGGAAAACTAAATACTATGGTAAAGGATACCAACGGAAGAATAAAAGAAGTGCTGCGCACATTTGTCGGATTTGGCGCTCCGCCGGAAATTGCCTATATGAATAAGCCACATATTGGTACTGATAAACTCAGAACCGTAATAAAAAATATGCGGGAAGAGATAGAGCGTCTGGGCGGAACGTGTTTGTTCAGGACAAAGCTGACCGGATTCCTGGTTGCAGAAGAAAATGATATAGAAGACCGGACAGTCAGTAAGTCGTCATTACAGGCTGTCATTTTGAATGACGAAGAGACAATTGCTTGCGATACATTGATACTTGCACTTGGGCATAGTGCAAGAGACAGTTTTGAGATGCTGTATAGGAATGGTGTCCACATGGAAAAGAAAGCGTTTGCCGTCGGAGTCAGAGTGGAACATCCACAGAGTATGATAAACGAAAGTCAGTATGGAGCCCAAAAGGAACTGTTGCCTGCAGCGGATTATAAACTGACACATACAACAAAAGATGGACGTGGTGTGTATTCATTTTGCATGTGTCCCGGTGGATTTGTTGTGAATGCGTCATCGGAAGAAGGGCGTCTTGCCGTAAATGGTATGAGCAATTATGACCGGTCAGAACGCAATGCAAACAGTGCGATTATTGTAGCTGTAAGACCGGAGGATTTTTCATATTACGGAACCGCGGATGATACTCCGCTTGCAGGAGTAGCGTTTCAACGTAAGCTGGAAGAAGCAGCATTTCGCAATGGAATGGGTCTGATTCCGACGCAGTTGTATGAAGACTTTAAGAAAAATCAAAAAAGTATATCTTTTGGTGAGATTCTGCCGAATACAAAGGGTGCCGGTAACTTAGCAAATCTTAGGGAATGTCTTCCGGAGTTTATTACGGATTCTGTATTAGAAAGCTTTCCGGAGTTTGGAAAACGAATTCCCGGTTTTGACCGGCCGGATACGGTAATAGAAGCCGTGGAATCCAGAACTTCTTCTCCGGTTCGTATTTTGCGTGATGAGAATCTGGAGGCTAATATTTCCGGTATTTATCCTTGTGGAGAAGGCGCAGGTTATGCCGGAGGGATTGTGTCTGCAGCAGCGGACGGGCTGCGTGTATTTGAAGCTATTATTAAAAAATATTGCCCGTAAGGGTGAATGTCAGAAAGGGAAATGATATTATGGCAATTACAGATGAACAGATTAAGCGAATCAATGAGCTTTATAAAAAAGCAAAAGAAGAAGGATTAACAGAAGAAGAAAAACAAGAACAGCAGATGCTTCGTAATGAATATGTTGCTTCTTTTCGTGCAAATCTGAGAGGAACGCTTGACCGGATTGAACTTGTAAATCCGGATGGCAGTACGACAAAATTAGAGAAAAAGTGATATGAGACATTCGAAGGAAGAATTACGACGACTTTATCGACAACTTCGTTCTGAGCTTTCGCCGGAACAGCGAAGACAGGAAAGTGTTACGGCTTGTGAACATGTAATATCTATGGAGTTTTATCAGAGTGCGGATGCGATTTTGACCTATTTATCTTATGGTTCGGAACTGCAGACGGAGTCTTTGGTAAAACAGGCGCTTATGGATAAAAAGATAGTTGCAGCACCAAGAATTTATGGGAAAGAGATGGTGTTTTTGCAGATCAGCCCTGATGCAATATACGAAAAAAACAGATATGGCATTTTGGAGCCTGTATCAGGGGCGGAAATTCTGCCGGAAGCGTATGGAAAGTCGCTTTTGATTTTACCGGGACTTTGTTATGATTGCAGGAATGGCAGAATCGGATATGGCGGTGGTTTTTATGACCGCTATGTAGCAGCTCATCGGGAAAGTTCAAACATGAAGATAGTTGCGCCTGCGTTATCCTGTCAGTATTATCATGGAGAGATTCCGATGGAACCACATGATATAAGACCGGATTTTGTTGCTTTTCCAAGGGGAGTGCAGACAAAGTGAAAATGCGGAGAAATTTATGAAAGCAGAACAGCAGAGAAGATATGACAGAATAATTGCAGATGCGCCGGTAACAGAACCGGAACGACAAAGGTTTTTTATGGACCTTTTATCGGAGTGTCTGAAGCAAAGGAAAGTTCAGCTTGGCAGGGAGCTTACCTATCATATTGAGACCTTTGGTTGTCAGATGAATGCAAAAGATTCAGAAAAGCTGGCAGGGATTCTTGAGCATATCGGATACAAAGAAGTAGATTCTGAAAAGGCAGACCTGGTTCTTTATAATACATGTACGGTACGTGAGAATGCCAATACGCGTGTCTATGGAAGAATCGGTTATCTGGGAAAACAAAAGAAAAGCAATCCGGAAATGAAAATAATACTTTGCGGCTGTATGATGCAGGAGTCGCATGTGATTGAAAAAATCAAAAAAAGCTATCGCTTTGTTGATATTGTATTTGGAACGCATAACATCTTTAAACTTGCGGAGCTCTTGTATCAAAGAGAGTTTGAAAAACAAGTGATTGATATCTGGGAAGGAACAACACAAATTGTAGAGGAGCTGCCCAGTGCCAGAAAGTTTTCGTTCAAAGCAGGAGTCAATATTATGTATGGCTGTAATAACTTCTGCAGTTATTGTATTGTACCTTATGTGCGCGGACGGGAACGCAGCAGAAAGCCGGAAGATATTATAAAAGAAATTGAAGCATTGACGGCAGAAGGCGTCAGTGAGATTATGCTGCTCGGACAAAATGTGAATTCATATGGAAAAACCTTAGAAAATCCCATTACGTTTGCAGAGTTATTGGAACGTGTATGTAAGGTGGAGGCGGTAAAACGTGTTCGATTTATGACCTCGCATCCAAAAGATTTATCGGATGAGTTAATTGAAGTGATGTCACGACAGGATAAGGTGTGCAATCATATGCATCTTCCCTTGCAGTCCGGAAGCAGCAGATTGCTGAAAATCATGAATCGGAAATACACAAAAGAGGATTATCTTTTGTTGGTGGAAAAACTTCGCGCCAAAAATCCGGACATTGCCATCACCACGGATATTATTGTAGGATTTCCGGGCGAAACCGAAGCGGATTTTGCTGAGACCTTGGATGTGGTAAATAAAGCATCGTTTCACAGTGCATTTACTTTTATTTATTCGAAGCGTACCGGAACACCGGCGGCTTCGATGGAAGACCAGATACCGGACGACGTGGTACAGGAGCGATTCCAGAGATTACTTACATGTGTAAATCTGCAATCGGAGAAAAATACGGCTGCTGCTGAGGGAAAGGTTATGACGGCGTTGGTAGAGGAGCTTAACCATCAGATGAAGGGATATGTGACAGGAAGACTGGAGAATAATTTGTTGGTACATTTTCCCGGCTGTGAACAGGATCTTGGTGCATATGTAAATGTAAAATTAACAGAAGCGAAAGGGTTTTACTATATTGGTGAACGGTGCTGATGGGAAACTAATATATTGTAGAATTTTCTTATTTTTTTAGAAATTCATACAAAATGTATAAAATCCTTCATTTTGCTTGACATGTCTTGTGAAAAAGTATAAACTTTATTTGTTGTATTATGTACAATGAAAATTGAATAAAGGAGGTGCTCCTGTGGATGAAGTTTTAAAGATCGTTATTGCTTGTGCATTAACGGCCATCGTTGTTGCATTCGTTGCTTGGAAATTTGCCATTGCATACAGGATTAAGGTTGTGGAAGCTAAAACCTGTTCGGCAGAAGAAAAAGCAAGAGAAATCATAGATGAGGCATTAAAAACTGCTGAAACTAAGAAAAAAGAAGCTCTGCTGGAAGCGAAGGAAGAAGCGTTGAAGAACAAGAATGAACTTGAACGCGAAACCAAAGAGCGGAGAGCCGAGTTGCAGCGTTACGAGAAACGAGTTCTGCAGAAGGAAGAGACCCTCGACCGCAAGACAGAGCCGGAGGAGAAAAAAGAATCCAAGCTGAATCAGGCGGAACAGGAACTCGAAAAAACAAGAGCAGAAATCGATACTTTTCATCAGAAGCAAGTACAGGAACTGGAAAGAATTTCAGGACTTACCTCCGAACAAGCAAAAGAATATCTTATAAAAACTGTTGAAGATGAAGTGAAACATGAAACTGCATTACTTATCAAAAATCTCGAACAGAAAGCAAGGGATGAGGCTGATAAGAAAGCAAAAGATATGGTTGTTTCTGCAATTCAGAAGTGTGCAGCCGATCATGTGACAGAGACGACTCTTTCCGTAGTTCAACTTCCGAACGACGAGATGAAGGGGCGTATTATCGGACGTGAAGGTCGCAACATCAGAACATTGGAGACCATGACCGGAGTTGATTTGATTATTGATGATACACCGGAAGCTGTTATCTTGTCTGCTTTTGATCCGATCCGAAGAGAGATTGCAAGAATCGCTTTGGAGAAGCTGATTGTTGACGGTCGTATCCATCCGGCAAGAATCGAAGAGATGGTTGAGAAGGCGCAGAAGGAAGTTGAGACCATGATACGTGAAGAGGGTGAAGCAGCCAGCTTAGAAACAGGTGTTCACGGTCTTCATCCGGAACTCATTAAACTTCTTGGTAGAATGAAGTTCCGTACCAGCTACGGTCAGAATGCATTAAAGCATTCCATCGAAGTTTCGCTTTTATCCGGTATCCTTGCCGGTGAACTTGGTGTTGATGTAAGACTTGCGAAGCGTGCAGGTCTGCTTCATGACATCGGAAAGTCGGTTGATCATGAGATCGAAGGTACTCATGTCCAGATTGGTGTTGACATCTGTAAAAAGTACAAAGAGTCTAACGTGGTTATCAATGCAGTGGAATCCCATCATGGTGATGTGGAAGCGCAGAGCATGATTGCCTGTATTGTACAGGCGGCTGACACGATATCTGCTGCAAGACCCGGTGCAAGAAGAGAAACGCTGGAAACATATACAAAACGTCTCAAACAGTTAGAAGATATTTCCAACAGCTTTAAGGGAGTCGAGAAATCTTTCGCAATTCAGGCAGGTCGTGAAGTGAGAGTTATGGTAATACCGGAACAGATCAATGATGACGACATGGTACTGCTTGCAAGAGATCTTTCCAAGAAGATCGAGTCCGAACTCGAATATCCGGGACAGATCAAAGTAAATGTAATCAGAGAATCAAGAGTTACCGATTACGCAAAGTAATAGAAAAAGAGCCGTACAAAATACGGCTCTTTCTTTTCGGAGAGGAATAACCTGTTATATGAACGAATATAAAAGAATTAATAGAACCCTGATTAAAAAGGGCGCAATTATTGATTATTATCAAGATACAATACAGCTTCCTGACGGAGCAGAAAAAACGTATGATTTTATCGATCATAAAGGAGCAGCTGCAGTTGTACCGGTGCTTCCGGATGGTCGTATCCTGATGGTTCGTCAAGAACGGAATGCGATTGATGATGAGTCACTTGAGATTCCTGCAGGCGGTAAAAACCTTGGTGAAGCATTTGATGTTGCTGCAATGCGGGAACTGGAAGAAGAAACAGGCTATCGTTGTGATAAAGTCACACATTTGTTTGATTTATATACTACGGTGGCATTTTCCAATGAGAAAATCGGCATTTATCTGGCAGAAGATCTTGTAGAATCCAGGCAGAATCTGGACGAGGATGAATATCTGTCTGTTGAAACATATACATTGGATGAATTACAACACATGATAAGTGAGGGACGCATCCGTGATGCGAAAACGATTGCAGCACTAATGTACTATAAAGCAATTAGGGAAAAATAGATTTGAAGTTGTTTCTTGCACAAAAAAATGCGAATTATAAAAGCATCGTTGTTCTGGTCGTTTTGTTGGCTGCAGTATCTGCGCTAGTAGTTGAGCGTGTATCATATCGATTATGTGGCAAAACAGCAGAACAGATAATTTCGGAGTATACAGAACTTGTTTTTATAGCGACAGAAGAACGAAAAGAGTTCTTTTGTTATCTGCTTACGAGCCGACTTAAACAAACTATTTTTTTGATTATTTCTGCATTTACTGTGGCAGGACTTCCGGTTCATGTACTCATGTTCTTTCAAAAAATATATCGTTATCTCTTTTTTTTAGCTGCCATGTACCATAACCGGAGTGATTTGGGATTTGTCTTATGTATACCTGTAGCAGTCATCTGGTTTTTGTTTTGTATTCCTGTGTACGGCTGGGGGATAAAAACTTCTTTATGCAGCTTCCGGAGCTGTTTAAAAGACGGAAAGGGAATTCGTTACAGTACAAAATATCAGTTGCAAACTGAGGTCAAAATAGGTATCATTATATTAGTGTATGTTGCCCTTGGAGCGGCGATAGACAGTGTTGTTTGTACATATTTTTTGCAATCTGTGTTTTAACATATCCGAGTAATCGTAGAAAGGAAGAACAAATGAAGAAGTATTTCTTTTTAATAGTGGGTGCTTTTCTCCTTTTTGCAGGACATGCCATAACAAAAGCAAAAGCAGTCGAAGCACTGTATTATAATCATTCAGATGCAACGATATGGAAATACGACAATACCGAAATTCATTATAACTACAACGGAGCTGCCGTGGAGTTGGATGGAAAACAAGGACTGATGGGCTCAAGCGGAGCGGCTCTGGCCCCGTTGGATGAACTGTTTACGAAGGCATTAAAGGTAGATTGTGAATTTAAGTTGTCGGACGGTTCAGTTACCTTACGGGAAGGTTCCAATGCAGTGAGTATTACTCCGGGTAGTAAACAGGCTGTAGTAAACGGTAAGAAGGATACGATGAGTGAGGCTCCGTTGTTATTACAGGACAGTATGGATGAGTTATCTCTTTATGTGCCGACACGCTTCATCGCATCCGGACTGGGATATAATTACGAATGGAACAAAGCATTATCTACAGTTTTTATTGAAAAAACTTTTTCGATACGTTATCAGTCAGATAATGCGGAAAAGCCGATAGCGATACCACTGTATAACGATATTTCCCTTGATGATATCCGTGTGGAAGATTTATATGACAATCGTAAGATTGCTGTATATATTCCGGGAGATTATGCGGAAAAATACGAGAATAAAGTAATTGTTAATCATTACTCAGCGATTACCGGCATAGAGCTGGCTGTAAATGCGCAAAATGAAACAGCTTTTGTTTTCAGTACTTCGAAGATAAAGGCATGTAAACCGGAAATCAAAGATAATACACTGTATCTTACTTTTATGAATCCACGTGAGTTGTATTCGAAGATTGTGGTAATTGATCCCGGACATGGAGGATATGATCCCGGGGCAATCAGGGATAAGGTGAATGAAAGTGATCTGAATCTTGCGATTGCATACGCATATACAAAGGAGTTGTTCCAAAATTCCGATATTAAAGTGTACTACACAAGAACAAGCGATGAATTTCTTTCTCTTAATGAAAGAGCAGCGTTTGCATCACAGGTAGGGGCAGACTTTTTTGTCAGTGTGCATCAGAATACCTTTACTACCGATGCCAAAAAAGGCGTTTCTGTTTATTACTCATCAGATAATAAAAATACAGGCGTTACGGGATTGACGGGAAGAATTATGGCAGGATTATTTGCTGAGCGTATCAGTACATCGTTGGGATTGAATAATCTTGGACGTTTGAATCAACGGTTAAGTGTAACCACATATAATTCCGTGCCTGCGGCGCTGATTGAACTTGCATTTATGTCTAATCCGGATGATTTTTCCAAGCTGAAATCACCGGAGTTTCAAAAGAAAGCCGGAAAGGTGATTTTTGATACGATTGTAGAGATATTTGAAACATATCCGACAAACCGTTAGCATATTTTACACTAAGTAAAACAGTGGTATAGGTGCTGTGTGAAATATAAAGTGATTTGTTTGATTGTTGTATTTCTGTTCTTTGTTTCAAGCTTCGGATATCAGGCAGGGGCAGATGAACTGCCGGATACATATCAGTCGGAAGCTTATGTGTTAATGGAAGCAAGTACAGGGAAAGTAATTGCTTCAAAGAATGCAGACTTGAATCTGCGTCCGGCAAGTATTACGAAAATCATGACTCTGCTTTTAATTTTTGAAGCAATTGACGCGGGAAAACTTCGATATGAAGACCAAGTGGTTGTGAGCGAGCATGCGGCGTCTATGGGTGGTTCACAAGTGTATCTGGAACCAAATGAAACCCAGACGGTAAATGATATGCTGAAGTGTATCAGCATCGCAAGTGCGAATGATGCTTCTGTAGCTATGGCAGAGCATATTGCAGGTTCAGAGGAACAGTTTGTTGTCATGATGAACGAGAAGGCGGCACAGCTTGGGATGAACAACACTAAGTTTGTGAATTGTTACGGTCTGGATACCGATGGACATTATACAACAGCTTTGGATGTTGCCAAGATGTCAAGGGAACTGATAACAAAGCATTCGGATATCTTTCGATACAGTACGGTATGGATGGATTCTATTACACATGTTACCAGAAAAGGAAGTTCAGAATTCGGCTTGTCCAATACGAACAAGTTGCTGAAGTCATACTCCGGTATCACCGGTCTGAAAACAGGTTCGACCGGACTGGCGAAATACTGTTTGTCTGCAACAGCAAGAAGAGATAATATGGATATGATTGCAGTTATCATGGCTGCACCGGATACAAAGACCAGATTTCAAGAAGCAGCAGCGCTGTTGAACTATGGTTTTGCAAACTGTAAACTTTATCAGCATGCCGCAAAAGAATTAGCAGTTCCCGATATTCCGTTGTCAGGCGGTGTTCTGGAAAAGGTACAGATTCGTGCAAAAGAAGATTTTTCTTTTGTATGTACAAATGGCGAAGAAAGCTCGCAAATCAGCTATGAGATAGAGACGGATGAAATATGTGAGGCACCGGTGGCATTTGGTCAAACACTTGGGAAAATCCGATATTTTTATCAAGGAAAAGAAATCGGTTTTGTAGAGCTTACAGCTGTACAGAATTATGAAAAAGCCGGTTTTGGGGATATTATCATAAAAACACTGAAGGGATTTTTCTTAAATAGCAATGCGCAGATGCCGCAACAGGAATTATGATGATTGTATATGGGATTCTACTGATAGGAATAGTGATAATTATATATTCGGTTATTGAGAACCGTTTTTTGAAAACGGTTCATTACCGTATCGCTCTGCATTCTGACGGAAACGTTCAAAGATTGGAAAACAGTGAAGGGCAGGCAGAAGTAGAGGAGGAGACAGAATGTATCCGTATGGTACAGTTGTCCGATCTTCACGGCTGTTATTACGGTCCGGACAATGTTGACCTGTACCAAAAAATCAAGGCTTGCAATCCGGATATTCTCCTCTTTACCGGTGATATTATTACAAAGAATACAAGAATTCCAAGCGAAGTTGTTTCATTGTTGGAACGTCTGGCTTTTGAATATCCGTGTATATATTCGCTTGGCAATCATGAACTGAAAGAGCGCAGGAAACATCCGGAGCAGTTTCGAGCATATCTGGAACAGTTGCAACAGGCAGGGATACAGGTTATGGATGACGAAGTCCGAGAGTTTGTATTAAGGGGCAAAAAATTGATTCTGGGTGCCTGCAGTTCAACGATAGAGAACTATTCTAAAAGGATAAAGCCGCAAGAGAAAAAAGTTCATATACCGCTTGCAGGGTGTGAGGATGCTTGTGTTTCTGTTTTATTATCCCATGATCCGGAACTTGCAGCACAGTATAAGAAGACTTCGTATTCTCTTATCTTTTCCGGACATCTTCATGGTGGGATAGTAAGAATTCCGGGCTGGCGTGGAGTGGTTTCCACACAGTTTAAGATATTTCCACGATATGACGGAGGATATTATCAACTGAAAGACAAGCAGGCAATGATTGTATCACGGGGACTTGGTTCCCATACGATAAAGTTCCGGCTTTTTAATCGTCCGGAGCTGGTACATGCAGATATTTATATTCTTTCGAAAAGTCAGAGGTAACCATGAACAGTGCAATATCGGTAAAATTAGAAGCATTTGAAGGACCGTTGGACCTTCTTCTGCATCTGATAGAAAAGAATAAAGTAAATATATATGATATTCCGATTGTTATGATTACAGAACAATATATGGAATATATTCAGGAAATGCAGAAAAAAGATCTGGATGTCATGAGTGAGTTTATGGTAATGGCAGCTACACTGATTAACATCAAATCCAAGATGCTTCTGCCTCCTGAAGTAAACGAAGACGAAGAAGAAATCGACCCAAGACAGGAACTGGTAGAACGTCTTTTAGA
>JAZSIB010000003.1:0-5264 GCA_045533585.1 Lachnospiraceae bacterium
GCCTGTCTTCTTTCCGGTCTAACTTCGATCGGAACCTGGTAAGTAGCACCACCGATACGGCGAGCCTTTACTTCCAGTAACGGCATAATGTTGTTCATAGCTTCCTCAAAGACTTCCATAGCGTCTTTGCCGGTCTTCTCAGCGACTTTCTCAAAAGCGCCGTAGACGATCTTCTGGGCAGTTCCCTTCTTACCATCCAGCATGATGTTGTTTACCAGCTTGGTAACAACCTTACTGTTGTACATCGGATCTGCCAATACGTCTCTTTTCGGTACATGTCCTTTACGTGGCATGTTACTTCCCTCCTTAATTATCACCGGATTTTCTCCGGCATTAACTCAACGGTACTCACTTAATCGTGTTCATGCTCAGGTAATCTATTCTCAAACCGCACATTGCAAGCAGCCATCATGAGAGTGTTCGTTCTGAAGGAATAATATTAACCCTGCATTCACTGGTACTGTTTTATTTCTTTGCGTCTTTCGGTCTCTTTGCTCCGTACTTGGAACGAGCCTGTCTTCTCTTAGCAACACCTGCGGTATCCAGAGTACCTCTTACGATGTGGTATCTGGTACCCGGAAGGTCCTTAACACGACCGCCACGGATCAGAACAACGCTGTGCTCCTGAAGGTTGTGGCCTTCGCCCGGGATATAACTGGTAACTTCGATTCCGTTGGAAAGACGAACTCTGATGATCTTTCTAAGTGCGGAGTTCGGCTTCTTCGGGGTAGCCGTTCTTACTGCGGTACAAACGCCTCTCTTCTGCGGAGAGGAGCTGTCATTCAACTTCTTGTTTAAGGAGTTGTAAGACTTCTGTAATGCAGGAGAAGTGGACTTCTTTTCAATGGTCTGTCTGCCCTTACGAACTAACTGGTTAAATGTAGGCATCTTCTTCCTCCTTGTTGAAATTACTTCGTATTTTCGTTTGGCTGCTTTGCTACAGATAATGTCTGTATCTCGCGCATTCGCTTTTGTTTTTAGGCATAAAACGGCCGTACATAGCGCGCGCAGAATACATTATACGTTCACTATGTACGGCTGTCAAGCATTTTTTATTTAACTATTGAACTACATACTCCGAGCGAAGACTGGCGCGGTTCTGCCAATCCAGTGCATAGAAGTAAAACTTTTCTCCGGTTTTCAGCTTTATCGGCAGCTGCATCTCAAAGCTTCCATCATCGAACCACGTCCCCGCTACTTCCACTATAGAGTAAGACGCATTATATATAGAAGACTTTTTGTAGCGTGAGCTCATACCCTTTTCAATATATACGGTCTTTCCTTTCAAAACAGCAATCGTATGGTTTTCTTCCGGAAAGTATAACAAACTGCGGTCACCACCATAACAGCCGAAAAGCGTCGGAATATTAGGACCTGTCCGGTAAATCATCATCTTTACTTTTTCACTGTTTCGCGTTCCCTCTGCAGTCCACACGTGAATATAGCTGTCTGCCACCTGAGGTGCCATCGCCACCGTAAACTTCCCGTCTGCTGCGGCCACCGCACTATACTGCTGCCCGTCTTCCGTTTCTACCCATACGGTACTTCCGGGAATCGCAACACCGTTTACCTCACGCATACGGTTCGTTACTACCTCAACAGATGGCTTGTCTACGCTGCCCGGATTAATGTTCGAAATACAGATTCGCGCAATCGTGCGGTTGCCCAGCGAATCCGTTACCAGTACACTGTAAACACCGTTGCTGCTGACATTGAACACCGCATTATCAATTCCGGTCGCCAATGCCCAGTTCGGATCGTCTACGTCCGTCAGACTTCCTCTTCGGTATACCATGCTCTTTACTGACGCACCTGCCGGAAGCGAAACAACACTCACCTTTACCGGAACATATTGCCCGGTTCCTTTTGTAACACCTTTGGAAAGAAGCACGGAAAATCCGGCGTCTTTCTCCTGATATCTGCCCCAGAAGAACTGTAAGCCCGCACGCAGACCGGATACCGTCTTATAATACCAATCCTGTTCTTTTCCGTATTTGAGAGCATTCTCCCATGTACCGAGCGAGAATTCGTAGCCCTCAGAATCCTTGAACTTCCAATTGTTGTCCGGTTCTATACAAATCGGTCCGAGTTCTGCCTGTGCGCGAATATAATCCATAACCACATCTTTTCCGTTTACCCACGGGAAATTATTGTAGATTGAATCCGCATCCGACGGCATGAACCAGTAATTTGTCGTGTATACATCTGACACGATAACAAACTCCTGCTTATCCGTCACATCTTTTCCCTGATAACGCAGATTCACAATACGCTTATTCTTATTGGAAATCATCGTACCGTCTGCCTTGAATCTCGCCGGCTGTGTCAGGTCTATCTCATAGCTGATACCGTCGAACACAAACAATGTGCTCAAATCCTGCAGATACTCTTCCTGAATCAAGGTCGACACAGAAGAATTCTTCTTCGTAAAGGACGGAAGCAGATATTTTAACTTTGTCCCCTTCTTGGCATAGATACTTGCCGAATATTCCAGCCACTCCCTTAAGTTTGCCCCGGTAATCTTATAAAGATACAGATATCCGCTCGGACGTTCCGAAGAAGCCGTTCCGATTACCTTGGCAACATCGACGGAGCTGATGCTGTCCTGTATCATAAGATATTCGCCTTTGTTATCCAGTTCATTTTTCGTTACTGCTATCACCGGATAAGAAGCATAGGACGGAAGATATTCCTGTATGTAAGAAGTTCCAAATGAAATCTTCGCATTATTAATCAACTGATACAGCGCACTGTCGTTCACCACACAGTCTGCGTTGGTCAACACACAGCCCTCCGCCAGCGTATACTTCGTATCATCCAGTTTCTTCGTCAGATATCGCTGAAACCGTTCGTGCATCGCCAGAATATCCGCATCCTCTTCTGTATCTTCAGACACATCTACCAGATAGGCAAAACCATTATTAACTACAGCTTCCCCCGTCTCGCTGCGACGTACATCAAATTCAATCACGCCCAGATTCTCCGCATGCGAACCTACGGCAACAACCGGCTTCCCGTGAATCAGTCCCATCTCTTCATCCACATATTTATAGTTCTTATACATGTCCGTATCCATGGGAAACTCTTCGTGCGTATGCGAAGTAACAACCGCATCAATCACAGACAGCTGTGCCAGCTTTGCTCCCGGCGAAACGGTCGCTGTCGAATCTCTCAGGCCGATGCCGCCGTGAATCAGCGCTATCACAACATCCACACCGTCTTCCTTCAGGCGGGTCGCCTCTTCCTTTACCGCCTCGTAGATATCAGTTCCACACAAAAATCCGGAATATCTCTGGCGTTTTGTAGAAAGCGACTGACGTGTTGCACCCACAATACCGATCCGCAAGGTCTGCACACTGCCATCCGACAAAACAATCTTCTTCTCCGTAACGATGCTCGGCGGCAAAATCTCTTCTCCCGTAACATCATGGCGCAGATTCGCCACCGTCGTCACCGGATACAGCCCTGACTCCATCAGCTGGTTCGTCAGATACTCCCAAGGAAAATCAAGTTCATGGTTGCCCAGCGTAATCGCATCATAATCCAGCATTGCCATTGCCTGATAAATCGGCTGTATCAGTTTGTCATTATAATTATAGAAGAAATCCGTTGCATAACTGTAAAGCGTATCACCGGCATCCACCAATACGGTCTCACTGTTGCCCGAGCCCATACGCTCTCTCTGTATCAAAGTTGCAATCTTACTGAGTCCTGCTGTCGGATCTTCTTCCTTTGTCTCGTACTGCATCGCAGTCACCTGACCATGCAAGTCCCCCGTCACCATAATCTTAAGATTGCCTACTACTTCTTCTTTTGTATTGTTTGCCGCTGCACCCGGTACAACAGCTATGTAATTCCATGATATAATTCCTACTATAAGTATCAGAATCAACACGGGGAATCCTTTTCTTTTCCTCATAACACTCCTCATGCCTTTCTGTCGCCTGCAAACCTTGTCTTGTTACAGGCGCATATTCACCTCGTTGCTTCTGTTGCTTTTATACCAGCTACCCTTGTCAGAAACATGTCAAAAGTTTTAAACTACTGTAACAAGGTTGTGGCAAAAAAGAGCAGGAATTCTCCTGCTCCTCTCACGTTCCAAACTTCCTTCACTTTTCTTACTGTTCTGCCAGATAATGTTCAATCGAAGTAATTGCATTGGCACCGTCTGCTGCTGCCGTAACCACCTGACGCAGCTGTTTGGTACGCACATCTCCTACCGCATAGATACCGGGACAACTTGTCCTGCAGGTCTCATCTGCCACGATCCAGCCGGCATCATTCAACGTTACCAGATTCGCGAACAATTCCGAATTCGGCTTGGTTCCGACTGCAAGGAATACACCATTCACTTCCAGCTTTTTGCTCTCGCCGGACTTCACATTGTGAACCGTTACTGCCTCCACCATGTCTTCCCCATGAATCTCATCCACTACGCTGTCCAATACTAGTTCGATATTGTCGTACTTTGCAAGCGCAGACACCAGCGTCTTTGCTGCACGAAAGCTGTCACGACGATGAATCAGATATACCTTGCTGCAAAGTCTTGCAAGGAAGATAGCATCCTCAACTGCCACATCACCGCCACCGACTACCGCTGTTACTTTATTCTTGAAAAATGCTCCGTCGCAGGTTGCACAGTAGGAAACGCCCATACCTGCAAGCTCCTCTTCGCCCGGAACCCCGAGTGTTTTATTTACCGCGCCAGTCGCAGCGATAACCGCCTTGCTCTCCAGCACTTCGCCATCCGCAAGCACAATTCTCTTATAGCTGCCTTCGTCTGTAATCTCCTCCACATCCGCTTCCTTAAACGTAACACCAAGGCGCTTGCAGTGTTCCTGCATCTTCTCAGCCAGTGCATATCCGCTCACACCCGGAATGCCCGGATAGTTGTCCACTTCATACGTATTAATAATCTGTCCACCGGCAACCGGCGCACGTTCAATCACCACAGATGCAAGCTCTGCGCGCTGTGCATAGATTGCTGCCGCCAATCCGCCGGGACCAGCTCCGATAATCACAACATCATACATACTCAATCCCATACCTTTCCGTTGCCTGTTTCCTTATATTCAGAGGCAATCTTTCTAATCTTACTAATCGCTATAACCGGATTCCGGCACACCTTAATGTGCAATCACAAACGCCTTTAATTCTTCCGTTGTCGCTACGATATAGTCTGCTCCGGCTTCCTCCAGTTCATTCTCTTTCGCATAGCCAAAACGTACTCCCAGCGAATCAATTCCGCATTCTTTTGCTCCCTC
>JAZSIB010000033.1:0-3095 GCA_045533585.1 Lachnospiraceae bacterium
TGGACTTGACAGAACTGGTGCCGCTTGCTTCGTCCACTACTTCCTTATGCTCCATCTCGTACAGATGTCTGGTTTCCCCGATGTTTACCTCTAATACCGACAAGGTATTTACATAAATCAACGAGAAACGCTTGTCAACCATCTCAGCCGTATCCGGTGCAACTAAGGCCTTTACCTTATCTGCCAACATCGTATACACACGGGAGGACCCCTTCAGATTCACATAGTAATCACCGGCTTCATTCTGATTACCGATGTTCAGCACCACATGCTGTGTCAGCATATCGGTAGTCAGCTCCGAACTTGCCTGATAAGAAATCTTCAAGGTCGTTACGGGATTCTCCAGACCATACTGTGCGAAGTTTTCTGCCTTATAGTCAACCGGATCCAGGAAGGTAAACTTGCTGTAATTACTCAGCAGCTCCGTCACTGCCGCCTCACTCAATCCAAGCACGTTCGAATACGGTTTTTCCATCCGCCAATTCGCCGAGTTCGGATTGCCATCGCCGTCGCCAACCGCACCGGTATGGAAGATAGCAAGCTCAGCAAACTCCGTACTCGTAACCTCGATTCCGGTAATGGTTGTCGTATCAAGCTCCGGCAGATTCTCCGAATCAATCAGCTCGGATTTTTCTCTGGTAAAGTGTATATAAAGTGCCGGCGGCACCAGATAAACGGTATCGTCACCTTCCAGACAGGCATAATATCCGTTTTCTGATATCGTACCAATCTTGTCGCCCACATATACCTTGTACGCAGCACCGTTCTTATCGGTTGCAGTGATACGAATCGTCGGCGCATCCAGACCATAGACAGACAATTCTGCATTCTCCGCTATCACCCGGTCAGCCTTGGACGCAACACCGGAAAAAACAAAGCTTGCCAGCATCTGGTTCAACGGGAACTCCGGTTCCTCCTCAAGATAGTAATTCTCACCGTCTCTTACTACCGTTCCGGAATACCCCGGACCTTCAAACGCTACTTTTACAATATCGTCTTTCTCAAACGGACAGATTGCAACGGGCTGAGCTTCCGTCTGCGCCACGCTGCTGCCCGGCTCTGCTTCACCTGCATCCTCTTCGTCGCCAATCAGAAAATACACTGCAATCAAAGCTACAACAATCAAAACCAGAACAAGAAGACGTAAGCTTTTCTTTTTTTTCTTTGCCGCTGCCATTGCTTATTTTGCCCTCCTTCGAAGGATCACGATAACACCGCCAAGTACCAGACAGAGCAACGGAAGCAGGACAACCTTTACTGCTGTATGCAGGACAAAGTCTGCTCCGGTCAGTGTCCAGGACGGAACCTGCTGGCTCAGATTTTTCGTCGGTGCATAGAAGGTACTCTGCATCTGTGCAAGATAGTTAATGCTGTTCAGCAAGAGTTCACGGTTGCCGTAGGAACGCTCACTGAGAATCATATCATCCCAGAGATAGGAAGTATAGACCAAAAGCTGGGATTGTACACCATGATATACTTCCTCTACGCACAGACCTACCGCAAACGGACCATCGATGTCTTCCTCTGCCTTGGTCTCGCCCATACTGTAAAGGTCTACCTTGGAATAAGCACCGGCGGTTGTCTTTAACAGTTCGGTTGCCGTGATTGTGCTACGTTTGCTGTCCATCATACGAAGACCGGTTGCCTGCGGAATAAACAGACGCTTCACACCCTGAATCTCTTCCGTAATCGCATGTGTCTCCATCATAGGAATCAGACAGTACGGAAGTGTCTGTGCATAATGGTTGGAATCCGTCTCATATACGATACCCTGTACCATCTCCACACCATAGTAATTCAAAAGTGCATTCAGGTTCGTGAAAGAGGCCGCCATGTAGTCCAGACTCATAAGCACCTTACCACCGTTTGCCATATAAGCCTTCACAACCTCAGCCTGCTCTACTGTAAAGTCATAGCTCGGATAGTTAATCATCAGGATATCACAATCCTCCGGTACGCTATCCTGCGTCAATGCATCAAAGTTAATCAGATCTACATTGTTCTTCGTAATCAGACTCTTCTGGGTATCCGTCAAAGCAATCTCACCATGTCCGCTCATCACATACATTACCGGAAGGTCTTCGTTGGTAACGTACATCATGGCAGATGCAATCTGACCCTCTACATCGGAGGTATACGTCTCCGTATAAGTGTTGTAATCTATCGTAGAAGTAATCATCTCCGTACAGAGCACCATCTTACTTCTCTTGTTTGCTTCATTGACTACAATAACACTGTTAAACTGCAGAGTTGCCGCCGCTTCTTCGCCAACCAGACCTGCTGCATAGTTTGGATGCAGAATCGGGTCTACCTCTACCAGCTTGATGTTTTTTCCGATTTTTTCAAAGTTCTCTAACACATTATCAATTTCAGGATAATCATTGTCACTCTGTACGAAATAATACAGCTTAATCTCATCCTCAATACCGCTTACATACTCTACGGTATCCTCATCCAATGTATACAGACCGGTCGCGGTCAGGTCCATGTTGATATTCAGCTTGCCTGCAATCAGGTTGATGGCAATCACCAGAATAATCGCAATGGCAGATACTGCGATTGCATAAATACCACCACGGAAATTCAAACTCTGGAAGGAAGCCTTCAAGCCGGATTTCTTTGCATCTTCACACGGCTGTTCCGCTGTCTGCATGTCAACCGTTGTTTCATTTACATTCTCGTTCATATTCTCACTCATCTTGCTTCCTCCTTCCTAGCTCCAACGCTTTTTATTGATTACCTGCACCGTAAAGAAAAGGAACAGTGCCGTAACCGTGATAAAGTACACCACATCCGCTACCGACAATATACCATAAGAAAACGAATTAAAATGATCGGTAATGGACAGAGCGGAAAATACCTTGCTAATCAATCCGTCGAAAAGCTCCGTCTTCAGCTTGTAAACCAAAAGCAATGCAGCTTCACCTACAACCCAGATAACTGCTGCCACGAAGAAGTTCTTCATCAGAAGATATGCAATCAACGAGACAATCAGCCACAACACAACCATAAACTTCATCGCAGTTGCATTGTCGGACTCAAACAGGTCTGCAACCGAGCCGGAGAAGAAGGAGAACAGGAATACGCCAATCGTG
>JAZSIB010000224.1:0-3182 GCA_045533585.1 Lachnospiraceae bacterium
GAGCCGAGAGCAGAAGTTGGTAAGTATGCTCCGAAGATTACTCAGATTCAGATTGATCCGCAGAAGATTGGTGATGTGGTTGGTCAGAGAGGCAAGACCATCAACGCAATCATTGATCAGACCGGCGTTAAGATTGATATTACCGATGATGGTGCAGTTTCCGTATGCGGAACCGATCCTGAGATGATGGAGAAGGCAATTAAGCTGATTCAGATTATCGTAACTGACTTTGAAGAGGGTCAGGTACTTGAGGGTAAGGTTGTCAGCATTAAGGAGTTCGGTGCATTCCTCGAGTTTGCTCCGGGCAAGGAAGGTATGGTTCATATCTCCAAGATTGCGAAGGAACGCATCAATCATGTAGAAGATGTGCTTACTTTGGGTGATGTTGTTAAGGCTGTCTGCCTCGGCAAGGACCGTATGGGCAGAATCAGTTTCAGCATCAAGGATGTAAAATAAGTAAGACTGAATGTACTGCCGCAAGATGAATTCATTTTGCGGCAGTTTCTGTTTTATTATGTTTGTATTGAATGGAGGCAGTCCGGTGATTACGGAACATACATTATCAAATGGAATACGGCTGGTGATAGAACAACAACCTCATTTTCGTTCGGTTTCCTTAGGAATATGGGTTAAGGTTGGGTCTGCTTATGAATGCAGAGAGAATCAGGGGATTTCACATCTGATTGAACATATGCTGTTTAAGGGAACAAAGGGGCGTAGCTCGAAGGATATCTCCGGTTTGATTGCCCGGATTGGAGATGATGTGAATGCCTATACCAGCAACGAATATACTTGTTATTATGGTTCTACCTTGCCGGAATTTCTTCCTGAGCTGGCCGGACTGTTTGCTGATATGCTGACGGATTCTGTATTTGCAGAAGAGGAGCTTGCCAAAGAAAAATCGGTTGTCATGGATGAGATTGATATGTATAACGATTCTCCGGAAGATTTGGTACACGAAAAATTGCAGGAGGCTGTTTGGCAGGGACATCCGCTTGCATATCTGATATCCGGCGATAAGACAAGTGTAGAAAATATCAGCAGAACAGACTTGGTTTCGTTTTATCATAAATACTACACTGGTAGTAATGTGATTTTGTCTCTTGCAGGTAATGCTGGACTGGCTTGTGATGAAATTGTAGCTCTGTTTGAGAGATTGTTTTCCAAAATACCGACCGGTGAAGTGCATGACCATGAACTGACGAGGCCTGCATATCAGACAACCACTTTACAGATTGATAAAAAGATTGAACAGCTGCATATTAACATGGCATTTGAAGCAATCAATGCTTTAAGCAGTGAACGGTATATTGCCGGTGTATTCAATGCAGCATTCGGTGGAAGTGATAATTCGCTATTGTTCCAGAATATCCGTGAAGAACAGGGACTTGCGTATTCGGTATATTCGTATCAGAACAATTACCTTAAGTCGGGCTTGTTTCATGTTGATATTACCGTGAACCCCAAGCAGGCAGCGCGTGTGGTAGAGTCGGTTATGAAACTGATTGAACAGGTAAAGACTACAGAATTCACGGACGAAGTACTGGATGTGTACAAGAATCAGATTAAGATTGACTTGATTATGCGTTCTGAGAGTGCGAAAGCAAAGATGAGTAAGAATGCAAAAGATCTGTTGTATTTTGGTACATTGATACCGTTAGAAGAGATGATTCAGGGAATTTTATCGGTAACAGCGGTGGAAGTACGTGAGTTTGCTAAGAAATATCTTGATATTAAGAATGCGAGTCTTTGTATTGTAGGAAGGCTGATAAAAAAAGAAGCGAAGCGTATTGATTCTGTGTTTGAAGCATAGTAATTAATAATCTTTTCATGGACATGGGACTTGAATTTATCAGCAAGATATGTGATACTATATATTGAAGTTTTTGTGTGCGTTTATACTACATAAAGTTACAAAACTTGATATTTGAATACTGTTAAGAGAAATGGACGAATACATTATGGAGAGAGCAAGTGGTATATTGTTACCGATTTCTTCACTGCCTTCTGAGTATGGAATCGGTTGTTTTTCAAAAGATGCATATGAATTTGTAGACCGTTTGGTAGAGGCCGGACAGAAGTATTGGCAGATACTGCCGTTAGGACCGACTGGTTATGGGGATTCTCCGTATCAGTCATTTTCTACCTTTGCCGGCAATCTGTATTTTATTGATCCTTGTACCTTAGTCGAAGAAGGTCTTTTGGAAAAAGAAGAGTGTGGCAGTTTTGATTTTATTTCACATATTAATTATGTGGAGTATGACAAAATATATAACGGAAGATTTACCTTGCTCCGTATGGCCTATAACCGTTTTTTAAGAAATGTGCCACCGGAATTTGATGTATTCTGCAAGGAACAGAAGGATTGGCTGGAAGATTATTGTCTCTTTATGGCGATTAAGACTTCGGTTGATTCTGCTTCCTGGATGGATTGGCAGGATGATATCCGTACCCGTGATAAAGATGCACTTACCAAGCTGAAGAAACAGCTGGCAGATGAGATGAATTTTTTCCGCTTCCAGCAGTATAAGTTTTTTGAGCAATGGTTAAAGTTAAAGAGCTACGCCAATGAAAATGGCATCCGGATTATTGGGGATGTTCCGATTTATGTAGCAAAGGACAGCGCAGATGCATGGTGTGGTCCGGAATTGTTCCAGTTCGATGAAGACGGTAAACCCAAAGCAGTTGCCGGATGTCCGCCGGATGCATTCTGTGCTACCGGTCAGTTGTGGGGAAATCCGCTGTATGATTGGGAGTACCATGAAAAGACCGGCTATGCTTGGTGGATTAAGAGAATCCGCCATTGCTTTAATTTGTATGATGTTGTGCGGATTGATCATTTCCGAGCGTTTGATGCATATTATTCGATTCCAGCAAAGGATGAGACAGCTGAATTCGGACATTATGAAGACGGTCCGGGTATGAAGCTTTTCAAACGCCTGAAAAAAGTACTTGGTGAGTTGGATATTATTGCTGAAGATTTAGGTTTCTTAACCCCGTCTGTATACGAGTTACTGGAAGAAAGCGGTTATCCGGGTATGAAGGTGCTTCAGTTTGCATTTGATGACTCGGAAGACAGTGTATATCTTCCGCATAAGTATAAAGAAAATTGTATTGTATATACAGGGACACATGACAATGAGACCTCGGAAAGTCGGATCGTAGCCATGTCGTTCTGTGAG
>JAZSIB010000205.1:0-15263 GCA_045533585.1 Lachnospiraceae bacterium
AACAGAAGGATTGGCTGGAAGATTATTGGCTCTTTATGGCGATTAAGACTTCGGATGATTCTGCTTCCTGGATGGATTGGCAGGATGATATCCGTACCCGTGATAAAGATGCACTTACCAAGCTGAAGAAACAGCTGGCAGATGAGATGAATTTTTTCCGCTTCCAGCAGTATAAGTTTTTTGAGCAATGGATAAAATTGAAAAACTATGCGAATGAAAAAGGCATCCGGATTATCGGGGATGTTCCGATTTATGTAGCAAATGACAGCGCAGATGCATGGTGTGGTCCGGAATTGTTCCAGTTCGATGTAGACGGTAAACCCAAAGCCGTTGCCGGCTGTCCGCCGGATGCATTCTCGGCTACCGGTCAGTTGTGGGGGAATCCGTTGTATGATTGGGAGTATCATGAAAAGACCGAATATGCATGGTGGATTAAGAGAATCCGTCATTGTTTTGAGTTGTATGATGTGGTACGAATTGATCATTTCCGTGCTTTTGATGCATATTATTCGATTCCTGCTCAGGATGATACCGCAGAATTCGGACATTATGAAGACGGTCCTGGCATGAAGCTGTTTAAGCGCCTGAAGAAAGTACTTGGTGAGTTGGATATTATCGCAGAAGATTTAGGATTCTTAACGCCGTCTGTATATGAGTTGCTGGAAGAAAGCGGTTACCCGGGGATGAAGGTGCTTCAATTTGCATTTGATGAGTCGGAAGAGAGTGTGTATCTTCCACACAAGTATAAAGAAAACTGTATTGTATATACCGGAACACATGACAATGAGACTTCAGAGGGTTGGTATGCCAATATCAGTGAACGGGAACGTAGCTTTGTTAATGATTATCTTGGTTATTCTGAACAGGATAAAGAGCGTTTTGGTATGCGTTTGGCAAGAGTAGCGATGGCAAGCAGGGCAAAGTTGTGTGTTGTTCCGTTCCAGGATTATTTGGGATTGGGAAACGAAGCTCGTATTAATCATCCGTCCACCGTTGGATCGAACTGGAAGTGGCGTGCTTCGAAGGGCGCATTTACTCCGGAACTCGCAGCTGCGATTAAAAGATTGACCGGATTATACGGCAGATAACGTCTTGTTTAAATTATAACTGCATAAGATTTCTTCCTTTGGTTACACTCAATTTTATGTTAAAACATAAATGTTTAGTGGGAGGACTTATGCAGGATATGAACAAAGCAAGAGAAGAATTTGACAGTGATAAACAGGAATTGCATGACGAGAGACTTTGTGAGTTTGGTCAGGCAGAGCTGGAAAATGGAAACGGAAGAAAGATTCGGCTGATGAGCATTATTGGTGAAATCGAAGGCCATGAGTGCCTTCCAAAGACCAGTAAAGCTACCAAGTATGAGCATTTATTACCACAGCTTGCTGAGATTGAAAATGACAAAGAAACCGGCGGAATTTTGTTACTGATTCATACGGCAGGCGGAGATGTTGAAGCCGGTCTGGCGCTGGCAGAGATGATTGCATCTTTAAGCAAGCCTACGGTGTCTCTGGTATTGGGCGGCAGTCATTCGATCGGAGTACCGCTGGCAGTGTCTGCAGATTACAGCTTTATTGTACCAAGTGCCAATATGATGATTCATCCGGTACGGATGTCGGGGATGATGATAGGCGTATCTCAGACCTATGTATATTTTGAACGGATTCAGGAACGGATATTACGCTTTGTTACGGAACATTCCGGTATCACATACGAAGCATTAAAAGCCTATATGCTGGATACCAGCCAGATGGCAAAGGATGTCGGTACAATACTGGACGGAGAAGATACGGTAAAAAGCGGCTTAATTGATGCTATCGGCGGCATATCGGATGCAGTACGTAAATTAAAATCCATGATGGGAGAAACGGAAGAATAAAGGTGATTCATTAAGAAGATTCAGAAAGGTATGAAAACATGGAACTTTTGGAAATATTGAAAATTATAGCAATCGGTATCATTGAGGGGATTACAGAATGGCTGCCCATCAGCAGTACCGGTCATATGTTGATTTTTCAGGAGTTTGTAAGCTTTGATGGTTTAAGTGATGAATTCATGGATATGTTTAACGTTGTAATCCAGCTTGGTGCGATTATGGCGGTTGTAGTGATATATTTTAAGAAGCTTTGGCCGTTTGCAAAGCAAAACGGAAAAATCAGTTTTGATATGGAAAAGGTATCCCTGTGGATTAAGATTGTGATTGCCTGTATTCCGCTTGGAATTATCGGAGTACTTTTTGAGGATGCGATTGATGAAGTGCTGATGACAGCGGTTGTTACGGCAATTGCTTTGATTTTCTATGGCGTTTTATTTATCCTGATTGAGAAGAAGGGGCTTGGCTCAAATGCAAGATATGAGTCGGCGAATGCGATCACATATAAGACGGCAGTTTTTATTGGTCTTTTTCAGTTGCTGTCATTGGTGCCCGGAACATCACGTTCCGGTGCAACCATTATTGGCGGAATGCTGGTTGGTACATCCCGGGTAGCTGCAGCTGAATTTACTTTTTATCTTGGAATACCGGTAATGTTTGGTGCGTCACTTCTGAAGATTGTTAAGTACATAATGGACGGCTCCATGTTTACGGTAAATGAGGTATTGGCATTGATGCTTGGTATGGTGACAGCCTTTGTTACGTCAATGGTAGCGATAAAATTCCTGATTGGTTATATTAAAAAACACAATTTTGTAGTGTTTGGATGGTATCGAATTGCATTGGGATGTATTGTGTTAGTGTTACATTTTTTGTTTCGCCTGTAATTAGTATATTCGGACAAACAGGTATAAAGTTATAGGGTTTTGACTCGAGCGTGGTAGTAGCGGAAGGATGTGTTGACAGAATGGCTGCAGGAAGTTCAAAAACAAATTCAAAAAAGAAGACAGATACTGCGGGAGCAGGAAAAAAGCGGTCAAACAAAAAGGCAACTGCGACGGTACAGCAGAATAAAAAAGAATATCGCAGAGTGGAACGTAGTCCGTTGGAAGAACCGGTGCGTATTGAGATCATTATGACAATTACAGCATTGGTTTCTGTGTTGTTAATTCTGAGTTATGTAAACCTGTGCGGTGTTGTCGGTGCATTTATTAACCAGTTGTTGTTTGGTCTGATGGGTGTATTTACTTATATTTTCCCATTCGTGCTTTTCTTTTTCGTGGCGTTTTATCTCTCAAATCGGAGTAACCGTGTGGCGAAACAGAAGCTTTTGTCCGGTTTGGCATTTTTGTTCCTGCTTACCGGATTGATTCAGCTGATAGCAGGAATTGATGAGAATCGCAAATTCTTTGATTATTATATCTATTGTTCCGAGAACAAATGTGGCGGAGGTATTTTCGGAGCGGCGATTGCAGTGCCTTTGGCAAAGTTGTTCGGAACGGTTGCAACAGCAGTAATCATTGCGGCATTGATGATTGTCTTTTTACTGTTGCTTACCGGTAAAGCGTTGTTCCGTGCAATACGTAACCGGGGTGCAGAGTCCTGGAAACGAAAAAAAGAGTTACAGCGTATCAGGGAAGAAGAATATGAGTATATGCAGGCGGAAGAAGCTCAAACGGAACGGTCTCGCAGAATACAGATGGTGGATGTAGTTCCGCAGGGAATACATAATGCAGACAGCAAGGGACGGATTCAAAGAGAAGCGGCAGAGAAGGAATCGAAGCCCAGCTTTTTAGATGAATTGCGTAATAAATCCGGTATTAAGAATTCGGTATCAGAAACAGTGGTACAAAAGCAACGTGAGACAGCTTCGTATCATCAGATTGAGATGGCAGAGGTGGAGCTGAATTCTGAGACAAGGCATGATACGGAAAAAACGCAGTCAGAGAGTTATTTGACTGAACTGGAACGAAAATTTGCAGGCAAAGGCCATACCGTAGGGGAAATCCGTGCAAGAGAATTTGAAGAGTTTCAATATGAACAGAAATTACCGGAGGAAACTGCAATTGTTACTCCATTTGACCGCATTAGAAAAGAACATAGTTCTGTAACGAAAAAGTATGATGAGCAGGGCTCTGTGAAGGAAAGCTTACATGATATGAAATCGGTAGGAGAGACAGAGGAGACGGATGTTACCGAGGAGGTAAGTGCTATTGCGCCCAAAACGGCGAAAGCAGATTCTTCACCAAAGGAAAAATTGTCTCCGGAGGAAGAAGCAGCGCAGCTTGATGCAATGAGTTCTGCAATGGAGGAACAGGTAAAGAAGTATATCTTCCCGCCGTTGAATCTGCTCTCGCGTCCTAAGTCAGGAAGTGGTTTGGGGGATTCCCGTAGTGAGATTGAACGGAATGCTGATACCCTGCAACGTACGCTTAACAGCTTTGGTGTTCATGTAAAGTTATTGAATGTAAGCTGTGGTCCGGCAGTTACGAGATATGAATTACAGCCGGAACAGGGCGTTAAGGTTAGCAGTATTACAAAGCTTGAGAATGATATTAAGCTGAATCTTGCAGCGGCAGATATCCGTATCGAAGCTCCGATTCCGGGGAAAGCAGCGATTGGTATTGAAGTGCCAAATAAGGAGAATTCTGCTGTACTGATTCGTGATTTGTTTGAGTGTAAGGAATATACGGATAAGGATTATGGCGTAGTATTTGCAGTCGGTAAGGACATTACCGGTCACAATATCGTATCGGATATTGCGAAGATGCCACACCTCCTGATTGCCGGTGCGACCGGTTCCGGTAAGTCGGTATGTATTAATACGCTCATTATGAGTATTCTGTATAAGTACAATCCGAATGATGTACGCATGATTATGATTGATCCGAAGGTTGTGGAATTAAGTGTATATAACGGGATTCCACACCTCTTGATTCCGGTTGTAACCGACCCCAAGAAGGCGGCTGCATCTTTGAATTGGGCAGTTATGGAGATGACGAACCGTTATAATAAGTTCGCAGAACTTCATGTTCGTGATCTGAAGGGTTATAATCAGAAGATGGAAGAAGAGCCTTATCGCAGTGACCCGACCTACCAGAAGCTTCCGAAGATTGTTATCGTAGTGGACGAGCTTGCAGACCTTATGATGGTTGCACCGGGTGAGGTTGAGGATGCTATTATCCGTCTGTCACAGCTGGCGCGTGCTGCAGGTATGCATCTGATAATTGCGACTCAGCGTCCTTCCGTAAATGTTATTACCGGTCTGATTAAGGCGAATATGCCGTCACGTATCGCATTTGCAGTTACTTCACAGGTGGATTCCCGTACGATTTTGGATGGTGCCGGTGCAGAGAAACTGCTTGGCAAGGGCGATATGTTATTCTTCCCGTCCGGTTATCCGAAACCGATTCGTGTACAGGGTGCTTATGTATCGGATGAGGAAGTAGAAGCCGTTGTCAGCTTTATTAAAGAGAAGAATACGGAAGCACAGTACAATGAAGAGGTGACCAGTCATATCAACAGTGTTCAGACTTCGACTGCAGGCAGCGGTGCAACTGCAGAAGCTGCAGGAGTCGGAAATGGAAGAGATGAATACTTTGTGGAGGCGGGACGTTTTATCATTGAGAAAGACAAGGCTTCTATCGGTATGCTGCAGCGAGTATACCGCATCGGCTTTAACCGTGCGGCAAGATTGATGGAACAGTTGGCAGATGCCGGAGTGGTCAGTGAAGAAGACGGTACAAAACCGAGACGTATTTTGATGAGTCAGGAGCAGTTTGAACAGTATGTCGATGAAAATGTATGATGAACACACACAACAGGTAATGGAACAGATGGATGCGAAGCAGGAATTCCGTGCATGGATCATCATTAATGAGTTCTTAAACACAAGTAAGTTTTCCGAGATTACGCACTATCTTCTTGTTGCTGCCGGGATGCGTAGTATTCGTTTGAATGTATTTACGAATGCAGAAGTAATGATTGGAGCACCGCTTCCGGAGGAAAAACCGGATTTTGTCCTGTTCTGGGATAAGGATATTCTTTTGGCTCAGTACCTTGAAAGTCTTGGGATTCCTGTGTTCAATTCATCCAAGGCCATTGCGCTCTGTGATGATAAGAGACTTACCTATCTGGCATTACAAAACAGTGGTATTCCAATGCCTAAGACGGTAATAGCTCCGTTTACTTATGATAATATCGGTTATAATAGCTATACGTTCCTTGAAAAGGTAGAGGCAGAGCTTAGCTATCCGATGGTAGTCAAGGAAGCGTTTGGCTCCTTCGGTATGCAGGTATATCTGGTGCAGAACCATGAGGAGATGATAGCAAAGTTACAGGAGATATCTCCGAAGCCTGTAATCTTTCAGGAGTTCCTTGCAGAATTTCAGGGAACAGATGTCAGACTGCAGGTAGTGGGGGATGAAGTCGTGGCTTCTATGCTTCGATATTCCGTAAACGGAGACTTCCGTGCCAATGTCACCATCGGCGGCAAGATGCAGAAATATGAGCCGACCAAGGAACAGTGTGATATGGCAATCAAAGCAACGAAGGAGCTTGGACTGGACTTTGCCGGAGTTGATCTTTTGTTTGGACCGGATGAACGTCCGGTGCTCTGTGAAGTGAATTCCAATGCACATTTTAAGACGATTTTTGATTGTACCCATGTGAATGTTGCAGACAAGATTATCTGCCATGTGCGTGAGATCATGCGAGACAGATTGTTGCAGAAATAAGATGACTTTTTGTTGTTGCATTTTGATATGTGAGGTAGTGTGTGAAGCGGTTTTGGCTGATATACAGAAAAGAAGATGCTGTTCGGAATAAAGCATATATTGAGATGTATCAACAGTATGCACCCGCGTATGGCATGCAATGTGAACTAATCTATGTAGAAGACCTGTTATATGGTGTATATGACGGAAAGCCTTATTTATCTTTGAAGGATTCTCGTACTGATAAAATAGCAGATGGTTTCTTTGAATCCGTTGAAAAGATTATGACCGACATGCCCGATTTCGCAATCGTGCGTGCGATACTTCCATCCCTGAATAAGCAGTTGGAATTACTCGGCATTCCGTGTCTGAACAATTATCAGGTATCCCGTATCTGTAACGATAAGGCAGAGTGTTACCGGTATTTGTCCGGGAGAGGGATTCCGATGCCGGATACTTTGTTTGTGGCAAACCAAGAGATTGCCGGATACTTAGAACGGTGTCCTGTCGGAACGGTATTAAAGGCTGTGGATGGTCACGGTGGTGCACAGGTATGCCTGTATGAGGGGAATCCGGAAGCGATACTTCATATTATGGGGCGTTCCGATATGGTTGCACAGGAGAAGGTCGGTAACCGGAACAGTGATCTACGGGTGTATGTTGTTGGTGGAAAGATACTTGCATCCGTTCTACGAGAGTCGAACGAAGGTTTTCGTGCGAATTTTTCGCTCGGTGGCAGGGTGTCACTGTATTCCCTGAAAGAACAGGAGCAGGAATTGGTACAAAAAATAATTGATTTGTTCGAATTTGATATGGTCGGAATAGATTTTATCCTTGACGATAACGGAAATCTTGTGTTTAATGAAATAGAAGATGTTGTTGGTGCAAGAATGCTGTATCAGTGTTCTGACATTGATATTGTAAGAGAGTATTTGAGCTATATATCAAAAACAATAAAGGGGACTACAACACATGAAAACTGACATCCAAATTGCAAGAGAGACAAAGCCGGAACACATCCGTCTGGTAGCTGAGAAGCTTGGCATCATGGAAGAAGAGCTTGAGTATTACGGTAAATACAAAGCAAAGCTTTCTGATGAACTTTGGGAACGTGTAAAGGATAACAAGGATGGCAAGTTGGTACTTGTTACCGCTATTAACCCGACTCCGATGGGAGAAGGCAAGACGACGATTACCGTAGGTCTTGGTGAAGCGCTTGGTAAGCTGAATAAGAAGTCTGTTATCGCACTTCGTGAGCCGTCTCTTGGACCGTGCTTCGGTTTGAAGGGTGGTGCAGCCGGCGGCGGATATGCACAGGTGGTTCCGATGGAAGACCTGAATCTGCATTTTACCGGCGATTTCCATGCGATTACTTCTGCAAACAATCTTCTTGCTGCCATGCTTGATAACCATATCCAGCAGGGCAATGCATTGAACATTGATATTAAGCGCATTGTGTGGAAACGTTGTGTCGATATGAATGACCGCGTGCTTCGTAATATTGTAGTCGGTCTTGGACGTAAGGCAGACGGTGTAACAAGAGAAGACCACTTCATTATTACGGTTGCTTCTGAGATCATGGCTATCCTTTGTCTTGCTGACAATATGGAAGACTTGAAGGCACGTCTGAGCAGAATTATCGTCGCATACGATTATACCGGTGCTCCGGTAACCGCAGGTCAGCTCAATGCAGTCGGTGCGATGGCTGCACTCCTGAAGGATGCACTGCAGCCGAACCTGATCCAGACGATAGAACATACTCCGGCGATTATTCACGGTGGTCCGTTTGCGAATATTGCACACGGCTGCAACAGTGTACGTGCTACAAAGACAGCATTGAAGCTTGCTGATATTGTTGTAACTGAGGCCGGATTTGGTGCTGACCTCGGTGCTGAGAAGTTCCTTGATATCAAGTGCCGTATGGCAGACTTGAAGCCTTCGGCAGTTGTGATTACCGCCACTATCCGTGCACTGAAGTATAACGGTGGTGTATCAAAGACAGAGTTGCTTGGCGAGAATCTCGAAGCACTGGAGAAGGGTATCGTGAACCTTGACAAACACATCGAGAATATCAAGAAGTACAATCTTCCTATCGTAGTTGCAATTAACCGCAGAACTGAAGATACGGATGCTGAGATCGCATTCCTTGAGAATCACTGTCGAGAACTGAACTGCCGTTTTGCACTTGCAGAAGTATGGGCAAAGGGCGGCGAAGGCGGCATCGAGCTTGCAAAAGAAGTGCTTGAAGCAGTGGAAGAAGAGAGCAACTTCAAGTGTCTGTATGAGGATGAGCTGAGTCTGAAAGAAAAGATTGAGACTATCGCAAGAGAAATCTATGGTGCAGATGGTGTTACCTACGATAAGGAAGCAGAGAAGACGATTGCAGAGCTTGAAAAACTTGGATTCGGTAACATGCCGGTATGTATGGCAAAGAACCAGTACTCGTTGTCGGATGATCCGACAAAGCTTGGACGTCCGAGCGGATTTACGGTAAATATCCGTGAAGTGTATGTATCTGCCGGTGCAGGATTCGTTGTAGCGATTACCGGTACGATTATGACGATGCCGGGTCTTCCGAAGGTTCCTGCTGCAGAGAACATTGACGTAGATGCAGATGGAAATATTGATGGATTGTTCTAAAATTTTTAATACAAAAAAGTTGCCGCTGACAGCGGCAACTTTTTTCACTTTATAGGAAATTGCGTCCTATGTTCTATAGGAAAATTAAAAGTTGAAGTAGCGTTTGCAGTTGTAATAGGAAATATCCTGTACCATCTGTCCGAGCATCTCGAAGTCTGCCGGATACTCACCGTTTTCTACCCAGCCACCGATCAGGTTACATAAGATGCGACGGAAATACTCGTGTCTGGTGTAGGAGATGAAGCTTCGGGAGTCGGTCAGCATACCGACAAAGTTCGCAAGCAGACCTAAGTTGGCAAGAGAAGTCATCTGCTCCGTCATTCCGGTTTTGTGATCGTTGAACCACCATGCGGAACCCTGCTGGATTTTACCGATAGCAGAGGAATCCTGGAAACAGCCGATGATGGTGCCGATGACAGCATTGTCAATCGGATTCAGTGAATATAGGATTGTCTTCGGAAGCTCATCCGTAAGATTAAGTGCATCTAAGAAATCAGCAAGTTCTGCAGCTGGTGCAGAGCTGTTGATACAGTCAAAGCCTGTGTCCGGTCCAATCTTGTTGAACATGCGGGTATTGTTATCACGTTTTACACCGTAGTGTAACTGCATTACCCAATTAAGTCGCTTATACTCCTTACCGACAAAGAGCATGAATGCCGTCTTAAACTTGAATTCTTCTTCCGTGGTAAGAAGCTCACCCTTGAGTCGTTTTGCAAAGAGACTTTCAATTTCTGCGTCTGTCACAGGACGATACATTACGAACGGTAATCCGTGGTCGGATACGTTGCAACCGTTGTCGTTGAAGAATTCCATACGGTTAATAAGAGCTTTTTTGAGTGCAGCGAAGCTGTCAATGGTAATGCCGGATACTGCTTCGAGTTTCTTAAGATAGTCGGTATAATCCGGCTTTTCGATATACATTGCCTTATCCGGTCTCCATGCAGGAAGTACCTGTACCATGAAGCTGTCATCTGCTTTGATGGCACGATGCCATTCGAGAGAATCCACCGGATCATCTGTTGTACAGATCGTAGTAACATTCGAGCGAAGAATGATATTACGGGCACTCATATCCGGACGTGAGAGAATTTCGTTGCAACGGTCAAAAATCTCATCGCAGTTTTTCTCTGTCAGTGGCTCGTAGATACCAAAATAACGCTGTAATTCTAAGTGACTCCAGTGATAGAGCGGATTGCCGATTGCCTTCTGTAAAGTCTTAGCCCAGGCGCGGAATTTCTCACGGTCGTCTGCATCTCCGGTAATATACTTTTCTTCAATACCGTTGGAACGCATCTGACGCCATTTGTAATGGTCGCCGCCGAGCCACAGCTCGATAATGGAACGAAAACGCTTGTCTTCAGCGATTTCCTGCGGATTGATATGACAGTGGTAATCAATAACCGGAACCTGAGACGCGTAGTCGTGATAAAGCTTTTTTGCGGTTTCGGTCTGTAATAAAAAATCCTTATTCATAAATGGTTGCATAAGAATGAATATCCCTTCTAGAAGTTAGTGGTTTCACGAACAACAAGGTCGTTGGAAATCATGGTTTTATTTTGTGCTTCTTCGCCTTCAAATACTCGCATCAAGGTGTTAACAGCTGAAAGACAGACAGTTTCAATGTGATTGTCAATAGTAGTCAGTTCCGGTTCACAGCAAGTTGAAAGAATTGAGTTGTTAAATCCGGTAATAATTAACTCGTCCGGGATTGAGATGCCCATGGTTCTTGCAAATTTTATGGCAGAAACTGCATGAATATCTTCTGCAGCAATGACTGCATCAAAACGTAGGCCGTCGTTGTAAGCCTTAATCAGTTCATCTTTCGTTCCAAGCAGACTGCTGCTGGTGCATTGGAAAATCAGATTTTCATCTAATTCCAAGCCGTTTGCCGGAATGGCATCTTTATATCCATTGAGACGCAGCAGACCGCAATAGGACTTGGAGTGGAAGAGATACAGAATCCGCTTTCTGCCACTTTCTACAACGCGGGTTGTAAGATCATAGATTGCCTGATAATCATCGCACAGGGAACAGTAAATGTTCGGATGGTTGATATAGCCATTGATGATTACCAAAGGAACGATATCTGCAGCGGCAAGAAGATAGGCATTATCCTTCTGGATTGGTTCTAAGAAGCTGGAACCGACAAGAATAATAGCATCAACACGTTTGGAAAGCAGAAGATTGAGATACTTTTGTTTGGTTTCCAAATCATATCCGGTACAACAGAGGAGTGTATCATAGTTGTGTGATTTCAGATTTTGCTCCAAATGAAATACTGCGTTGGCCAAAAATGGGTCAGAGGAATCAAGACAGAGAATACCGATGGTTTTCATGGTGTTAAGACCAAGACCGCGAGCGAAAGCGTTAGGAGTATAACCGAGTTCATCCATAACAGCCAAGACCTTTTTTCTGGTTTTTTCGCTTACATTCGGATTGCCGTTCAAAACGCGGGAAACAGTTGCAATTGAGACACCGGCTTTGTTTGATACATCGTAAATATTCATGAATTCCTCCAAAACTAAAATTGTAAAAAAGTATTACAATTTGGACAATTTTTGTGTACTTGCGGCAATGTAAATGCTTTCATGCATGCACAAGAAATAATTATAAAATATTATAGAAGAAAATACAAGCGGAAGATAAAATAATTTATTTTTTTACAGATGAAAATCATATATTGGTCAATCGCGAATGAAAGTGCTTACATATGAAGATATCAGTTGACAAAATTGATGATTCGACAGAAAATATGTTAAGAATCATTAAAGAAAATTCCCTAAACGGAGATAGGTATGGAACAGATTAAGCCTTATAAAAAATCATTTGAATACTCTTATACTCTTGGTGCGTTTCCAACGATAGAATTGATTAAAAATGCGCCGGAGCAAGTGTTACAGGTGATTCTTTCACCGGAACTCGAAGATAAGGAGACAATTACTGAATTATGTAACAGATACCGGATTCCGATAACGGAAAGTAAAAAGCAGATTGAGCGTCTGAGTGATAAAGAAAATGTATATATAATCGGCGTTTTCCGTAAGTTTGAGAAAGAATTAAGCAAAGATGCTCCGCATATTGTACTGGTAAATCCGAGCAATATGGGCAATCTGGGGACGATTATCCGAACCGCAATCGGCTTTGGAATTCATGATATTGCTTTGATTGAGCCTGCTGCGGATATCTATAATCCCAAGGTGGTGCGCGCATCTATGGGCGCGTTGTTTCATATGAATTTCAGTTACTTTGATAGTTTCGAGACTTATGCGGCGAAATACTCCGAACATGAATTTTTCCCCTTTATGCTGGATGCGGATAAGACTCTGGTGCCGGGGATCTATCAGGGAGAGAAACCATTCAGTCTGATATTCGGCAATGAAGCGACTGGGTTAGAAGAGAAGTTTCACGGATACGGAACCTCGGTACTGATACCGCAGTCGTCGGAAGTAGATTCGCTAAATATAACGGTTGCCGTTGCAGTGGCGTCGTATGTGTTTACGGAAGGCAAACTGAAGTAAAATGTGAATAAGCGCGATATCGATCGGGAAAGCCGATGACAGAAGAAAATATATGAAATTGTTGGAAATGTGCTTGACAAATAAAACAATTTGACGTATAGTACCACGTGTAAAGAAAAAAACTTTACAGGTGGTACTTTTTATGAATGACAATTCGCTCATAAAAAAGGTCGAAGATACAGATAAAGCATTACAGGATATTGTAGAGCTTTCCATTCTTTATGATTTTTACAGTGAACTGCTGGGCGAGCATAAGAAAGAGATATTCGGTGAGTATATTATGAATGACTTGTCGCTCGGTGAGATTGCACAGGAGGCAGGCATCAGCAGACAGGGCGTTCATGACATCATAAAGCGTTGTTCCGCAAAATTGCGGGACTACGAGAAAAAACTGGGACTGAAGACCAGATTTGAGTCAATCAAGGCGGATGCAGAACAGATTCGTGATCTGACAGAACAGATTCGGACAGCTTCGGATGAACAGGAACGAGGAGCGCTGGCTGACCGGATTGAGGCAGTAACTGCCGGGTTGATTGAAAAGTTATAACATTCAGGAGTAATAGAATGGCATTTGACAGTTTATCAGACAAACTTCAAAATATATTCAAGCATCTGAAGGGCAAAGGCAAGCTTTCGGAAGCGGATGTTAAGGCAGCGCTGAAGGAAGTAAAGATGGCACTTCTTGAGGCGGACGTTAACTTCAAGGTGGTTAAGAAGTTCGTTGCGGATGTGCAGGAGCGTGCGGTCGGTGTTGAGGTTATGAACAGCCTGACGCCCGGACAGATGGTAGTAAAGATAGTAAACGAAGAACTGATTAACCTGATGGGCAGTTCTACGACAGAGATAGAGCTTCGTCCGGCTGGCGAGACTACCGTGCTTATGATGGTTGGTCTGCAAGGCGCCGGTAAGACAACAGCATCGGCTAAGCTGGCTGCAAAGTTTAAGGCGAAGGGAAGGAAGCCTCTCTTGGTTGCCTGTGATATTTACCGTCCGGCTGCGATTGAGCAGTTGAAAGTAAATGGCGAGAAGGCAGGAGTGCCTGTATTTGCCATGGGAACCGGACACAAGCCGGTGAACATTGTAAAGGCAGCATTGCAGCATGCTCAGAACAACGGAAATAATCTTGTGATTATTGATACTGCAGGTCGTCTTCATATTGATGAAGGCATGATGGAAGAGCTGGTCGAGATTCGTGAAGCAGTGGATGTGCATCACATCCTCTTAACCGTAGATGCGATGACCGGTCAGGATGCGGTGAATGTGGCTGAGAGCTTTAATGAAAAGCTTGATATTACCGGTGTGATTCTGACAAAGCTCGATGGTGACACCAGAGGTGGTGCAGCGTTATCTATCCGTGCGGTAACGGGAAAACCGATTCTGTTCGCGGGTATGGGTGAGAAGCTTTCGGATTTGGAGCAGTTTTATCCGGAACGTATGGCATCCCGTATCCTCGGTATGGGGGATATCTTATCCCTGATTGAAAAAGCGGAACAGGAAATCGACGAAGAAAAAGCAAGAGAACTTACCAAGAAGATGAAGAAGGCAGAGTTCGACTTCGACGATTATCTGGAACAGATACAGCAGATGCGTAAGATGGGCGGTATCGGACAGATATTACAGATGATGCCCGGCATGGGTGCACAGCTCAAAGGCGTGGATCTTGACGGCACGGAAGATTCCATGAAGCGTGTGGAGGCGATTATCTACTCCATGACGAAAAAGGAACGTGCGAACCCAGATATCATCAATCCGTCCAGAAAGAACCGGATTGCAAGAGGCGCAGGCGTTGAGGTTGCTGAGGTTAACCGCGTCATGAAGCAGTATGAGCAGTCCAAAAAGATGATGAAGCAGATGGCAGGTATGATGTCCGGCAAGAAGCGTAAAGGCTTCGGTGGTTTCGGTGGAATGAAATTTCCCTTTTAATCGGACCAACGACATACTTGACATAAAGTAAGGCAAATTTTTAAGGAGGTGAAGTAACATGGCAGTAAAGATCAGATTAAAGAGAATGGGTCAGAAGAAGGTACCGTTCTATCGTATTATCGTTGCAGATGCAAGATCCCCGAGAGATGGTCGTTTCATCGCGGAGATCGGTACTTATGATCCGAACCAGGAGCCGAGTGCAGTACGCATCGACGAAGAAGCTGCTAAACAGTGGCTTGCAAACGGAGCTCAGCCGACTGAAACCGTCAGCAGACTGTTTAAGAATGCCGGTATCGTGAAATAATTCAATGGGATTGCAGCAATGTGCTGCATGGCAAGGAGACCAGTATGAAAGAATTGATACAAGTCATTGCCATGGCGCTCGTTGATCATCCAGATGAAGTAGTTGTCACGGAAACGGAAACCGAGAAAACAATCGTTGTTGAACTCAGAGTTGCACCGGAGGATATGGGTAAGGTAATCGGCAAACAGGGTCGTATTGCAAAATCCATCCGTACACTTGTGAAGGCTGCTGCAACAAAGGATGACAAGAAGGTTGTGGTTGAGATTGTAAATGATGAACCGTAACAT
>JAZSIB010000160.1:0-14534 GCA_045533585.1 Lachnospiraceae bacterium
AAGGGACTGGAAAAAACGCAGTATGTGAACGATAAACAGATTACCGACCACTACGCCATTATACCGACCGGACAGGGATTGTCAGCAAAGACTTCGTTGAGCCGGCTGGCAGCAGGTGTGTATGACCTGATTGTACGCAGGTTCTTGAGTATCTTCTTCCCGCCGGCAGTATATCTTAAGCTTAGTCTGACGGTGCAGATAAAAGGCGAGAAGTTCTTTGCCAATTTCAAAGCACTGCAGGAGGAAGGATATCTTAAGGTGGTACAGCCGGCACGCGCAGGAAATACGGAAGCGACAGGAGATGCGAGTGGAAACGAAGCGGGAAATGCGCAGGAGAATGCAGAGAACGAGAGTGGGGAGCAGAGCCTCGGTCTTGAATTCATTGATGCGGCAAAAGCACTGAAAAAAGGAATGCTTCTGGATATCAGGGCATTTACGATAAAAGAAGGGGAGACTTCACCTCCCAAGCGCTACAATTCCGGTTCGCTGATTCTTGCCATGGAGAATGCCGGACAGCTGATCGAGGATGAAGAACTGCGTGCCCAGATAAAAGGAAGCGGGATCGGTACTTCGGCAACCCGGGCGGAGATTCTCAATAAGCTGGTGAAAATCTCGTATCTGAACTTGAACAAGAAGACACAGATTATTACACCGACGCTGCTCGGCGAGATGATTTATGATGTTGTAGATTCCTCAATCCGTTCCCTGCTGAATGCGGAACTGACTGCCAGCTGGGAAAAAGGTCTGACCTATGTGGTTGAGGGCAGTGTAACGGAAGAGGAGTACATGAAGAAACTCGAAAGCTTTGTGGCGAAGATGACAAACGGTGTCAAGGGCCTGAATAATCAGGGGCAGCTCTATACAAAATACAACGAAGCTGCACAGTATTACGGCAATACATCCGGAAAAGCAAAATAGGCAGGGTGATAGAGACGTTAATAATTTGTGCGAAAGGAAAGGATAGAAAATCATGATAAAGAATAAATTTTTTCTGTACGCGAGTGCATTTTTCTCAGGTATGTCGGTCATGGCAATTGAACTTGGAGCGAGCAGATTGCTTGCGCCGTATTTCAGTTCGTCGCAGATTGTATGGACGGTAATTATCGGTACGATTATGATTGCCATGGCAATCGGCAATGTTTACGGCGGACGTGCTGCGGATAAGAATCCGAATCCGGCGGCGATGTACCGCAGACTTCTCTGCGTGGCTGTCTGGACCGCTATGATTCCGTTTCTTGGGAAATACCTGATTGCCGGAATCGCAGTCGGACTTGCTTTGGTTGTAAAGTCAAACTTTTTAATCTGGGCATCTTTTGCTGCATGCATCGTATTGTTTGTATATCCGCTCATGATGCTCGGAACCGTAACACCGTCCCTGATGAAGTATGCGACCAACAGTCTGGACGATAACGGAAAAACGGTGGGAGAACTGGAGGCGCTTGGAACCATCGGCAGCATTATCGGTACCTTCCTTCCGACCTTTGTTACCATCCCGGCGGTTGGAACGGCAATGACTTTTTTGATCTTTGCATTTGTTCTTGCAGTCCTCAGTCTGCTGTATTTTGTATTTGAGAAAACAGATAAAAAGAAAAAGATTCGGAAAGTAACAAGTAACGCCATCATCGCCGGGATTATTGTGATTATGATGTTCCTTCCGGACAAGAACAGTTTTGCGTTTTGGACAAGCGACCTGGTATACGAAGGGGAGTCGATTTACAACTATCTGCAGGTGCAGGAGGATGAGGATTCAGTAATCCTTTCTACGAATGTCATGATGGGAGTGCAGTCGATCTATATGAAGTCCGGCGGATTGACCGGAATGTATTATGATTATGCGCTCGCTGCGCCGCTGATGGCGAAGGAGGAGCCGGAACAGCAGAACGTATTGATTCTGGGACTGGGTACGGGAACATTCGCAAACCAATGTTTCACATATTTTCCGGGCATCTCGGTAGAAGGTGTGGAAATCGATGAGAAGATAGCAGACTTAGCACATACGTATTTTAATCTCTCAGAGCAGACCAAGGTTCATGTAGCAGACGGACGGAGTTTCCTTGCAACTGCAGGGAAATATGATGTCATTATGGTAGATGCATATCAGGATATTACGATTCCATTCCAGATGTCTTCGACGGAGTTCTTTACTGAGGTGAAGAACCATCTGACCGAAGGTGGTGTAATGGTTGTTAATATGAATATGCGTTCAGAAAAAGAAGATGCGATTAATGATTATCTGTGTGATACCATTGCTTCCGTGTTTGAGCAGACGATGACTGCCCGTGTGATGGGTGGAACGAATACGGAGCTTTTTGCAAGTGACAATCCCAAGATGGTTCAGCTTTTGGAGGAACGGCTTCAGGCAATGGAAGAGAACAGTCTGCGGTGGCAGATGGAACGGGTGGTTGCCGGTCTGGAGGAAAAACAGGGTGGAGATAAGATTCTGACGGACGACAAGGCACCGGTTGAGGTACTTGGAATGAAGGTGCTGGATGAGACGATAGCAAAAGAGCTTGCTTATTATAAAGATATATTAAAGTCAGGAGACTGGGAGCAGTTCTTTAACTGATGTGTCTGCGGAGTGGTTTTGCCAGAAAGAAGGCGACAACTACGCTGATGAGGTCTTTGAGAAGATAGGGTGCGGACACCAGAAGAAAGCTCCCTGCAAGGGAAGACTTCGTTAACAGGGTCACCTGCAGGACACCGAGAAGATGGCAGAAAAGCAGTCCGAGGATTCCGCCAAGCAGAGAGAGAACTTGCTCGTTCTTCCTTAGTTTCCAGGTACGGCGGTAATGCGTAAAAAGTCCGCAACCGACGGACAGCAGGAAGAAGCCAATCAGGAAACCGCCGGTTGGGCCGAAGAGCTTACTGATACCGCCGGTAAAGTTGGAGAATATGGGAACTCCGGCAAGACCGAGTAAAAAGTAAACAAGATAGGATAAGGTGCCGAGTTTCCAGCCAAGGACATAGGCACACAAAGCAACCCCGAAGGTCTGAAGTGTCAGGGGAACTGCGCCCGGCATCGGGATTGCAAGCTGGGACAGTACGGCAAGTACTGCCGCAAACAGTCCGGCATAGATGTATTTGACAAGACGGAAGTGCCTCATTGGTGCTCCTTAATATATTGTTCTAAGATCGCCGCTGCTTCACCGATTTGTTCGGGGCAGGGGCGTTTTTTATAGTATTCTTCCGTGCGGCGTTCCGGTACGGGAGTGGTGGTGGCTGTGCCCGGTGAAAGAAGCTCACGGCAGACGATGGAACCGTATTGTTCACGGAAGGACGTAGCCAGTTCCTGAATCCGTGCGTAAAGCTCAGCCTTTTCTTCGAATGATTTCGGGTCGGAATAACCATACAGACAACCGGCAATCAGAAACATACCGCTTACTGCACCGCAGACCTCGCGCAGACGTCCCATGCCGCCGCCGAAGGAGGAGGCGAGCCGAAGTGCCTGTTCGCGGTCGAGTCCTGCTTCTTCGTGAAACGCCAGTACGACCGCCTGTGCACAGTTATATCCTTCCAAAAAGTAATTCATAGCAAGTTCGCGCTTGTCCATTGCAGTGTTTGTCCTTTCATATACTTACGGACTTCGATTATATATTCAGAGCTATTTTGTGTCAACTGTTCTGTTACTTTGCTTGAGGTTCCGCCTATTTAAAAAGAACAGTGGGGATTTGACACAGCATATCATTCACACACTGGTGAAAGCGACAGTGCATTACATGATATTGCTGTGCCAAATCCCCGTATTTTCTGTTGCTGAAAAAAGCGGAACCTCAAGTCATGTTTTGGGACTTATAGTGGAAATTCAGTACGCGGTTAAAACTTTACCCGCTTTTCAAGCTGTGCCAGAAGTTCATAAAGACCGACGGCGACAAGACAAAGGATAGCGATGCTGAGCATCGTCCAGTCCAGCTTGAATACCTGACTGGAATAGATAATCAGGTAACCGAGACCTGCGTTGGCTGCAAGAAATTCGCCGATGATAACACCGACAAGGGAGAGTCCGATACTGACCTTCATGACACTGATGATAACCGGAAAATTACCGGGCAGGATCACCTTCGTCAGAACATCTTTTTTGGTGCCGCCGAGGGTATAGATGAGCTTGATTTTCTCTTCTTCCGTGCTTAAAAATGCGGTATAGAGTGTTAGTATGGCACTGAACACCGCAACCGAAACAGCAGCAATGATGACGGATTTGATATTGTTGCCGAAGCAGACGATAAACACCGGAGCAAGAGCCGACTTCGGAAGGCTGTTCAGTACGACAAGATACGGTTCCAGTATTTTGGAAAAGGTTTCATTCCACCATAACAGGACGGCAAACAAAATCCCAATAAGGATTACAAGGAGGAAACTTACGAAGGTTTCGGCAAGTGTAACGCCGGTGTGGTAGAACAGGCTGCCGTCTTTTGCCAGTTCGACGGCAGAACGGAGGATGCGGGACGGGCTGCTTAAGAGGAAGGCATTCAGCACACCAATCCGGGTAAGTATCTCCCAGAGGGCGAGAAATAGAACAAGGATGGCAGTCTGTATGATTCGTACCCGGATTAACGTTTGTTTTCTCTTTTTCAGGTAGCGTTCCTGTGCGGAGAGGGATGTGTTTTTCATGAGGTCAGCTCCTTCCAGACAAGATTGAAATAATGTGTGAAGTTCGGTGAACTTCTGGCAAGCAGCGGACTGCGCAGAGGCGAATCCATATCGAGCTGAACATCCAACGATTTTGCAACTGTGGCAGGACGTTTGGAAAGAATGACAACGCGGTCTGCGACACTGATGGCTTCGCTGATGTCATGCGTAACCAGAATTGTCGTAATCTGTTCTTTGCGTATCTGTTTGCAGATGTCATCGGATACATTCAGACGTGTCTGGTAATCCAGCGCAGAAAACGGTTCATCCAACAAAAGCAGTGCAGGTTCGGTCATCAGGGTGCGGATCAGTGCGGCACGCTGGCGCATACCGCCGGAAAGTGAAGAGGGAGAGGCAGCAGCGAATTGTGTAAGACCGTAGCTGTCCAGTAAGGCAAGCGCTTTTCTTTCTGTTTCAGAAGATTTTTCGTGCCGGATTTCGGGACCGAGAAGGACATTGCTTTTTGTGGCGCGCCAGGGAAAAAGGTGGTCTTTTTGCAGCATATAGCCGATGCGGTTACGACTCTCACTTACCGGTCGGCCTTGAAGCAGGATTTCGCCGGCAGTGATTTCACCTCCGATAAAAGGAAGGAGTCCGGCAATCAGAGAAAGCAGGGTGGATTTTCCGCAACCGGAGGGTCCGACAATTGCAATGAAGTCTCCTTCCTTTAAGGAAAGGTTAATGTCGTGCAGAGCTTTTGTTTCACCTTCCGGAGAATGGTAGGAGAAAGAAAGGCCTTTGATTGAGAGAAATGCATCCATGGAAAACTCCGGATACGGGATACAGGATTAGTGTATGCTTGCGTTGAAAGAAGGTGTATTTTGTGATACAATTGTACAGCTCATAGTTTTTTGGAAGACTAAAACA
Organism: Lachnospiraceae bacterium; assembly: GCA_045533585.1. GTDB lineage: Bacteria > Bacillota > Clostridia > Lachnospirales > Lachnospiraceae > SZUA-448. Next base: position 5,494 of record JAZSIB010000160.1, read on the forward strand.
GGTGAGCTTTTAGAAACAGGGAGGAAACATTATGAAATTCAGCAGGAAGCGTGTCTGGGTTACCTTACTTGTACTTGCGATGATGTGTGCATGTTTTACCGCATGTGGAAACAAGGGGTCGGAAGATATTACGACCTCGACACCGGTGAACAATGACAGTTCTGGAACTGCTCCAACAGAAGCACCGGCAACTCCGAGCACCGGATCTTCTGACACTACTCTGGTTGTAGGATATTCTCCGTTTAGTCAGCAGTTCAGTCCGTTCTATGCAGATTCCAGTTATGATCAGGACGTAGTAGACCTGACCCAGCTTTATCTTATAACTCAGGACCGTATGGGTGGCATCATCTATAACGGTATCGAAGGTGAGACAGTAGACTACAACGGAACCGATTACTTCTACCAAGGTATTGCAGATCTTTCTGTAGATTTTGATGAAGCAACGAACATCACTACATATTCTGCAACCATTCGTGATGACATCGTATTCAGTGATGGTGTGAAGCTGACGGCGGATGATATCATCTTCAACTATTACGCATATCTGGATCCGAATTATACCGGCTCTACGACATTGAACTCCTATGATATCATCGGTCTTCATGACTACCAGACTCAGACTACTTCGGATATCTACAATAAGTACAGCACCGTAGCGCAGTCTATCTATGCTGCAGGTCCGGATCATGTATGGTCTGATGCTGACAACTGGACTAAGGAGCAGCAGTCTGCTTTCTGGGCAGAGATTGATAAGGCATGGGCAAAACATACCGGCATTATCGTAGATTATGTTTACAATAATTATGCCTCCTTTGCGGATGATGGTTACTGCGGACCGTTCAGTTCTGCTGACCTGAAGGATAACAGAGGTCTCCGGATTGCATTCGGTATGAATATGTGGGGCTTTGGTGCTATTGATGAGAACGGTATCTGTACCGGTGTTCAGACCGGAACCACATGGGATCTGAATGCAGGCGTATATCCGACTTTGGAAGATTATGCAAAAGAAGCTCAGGTTGCATACGGATATGATCCGGTTGCATATTACGAGACTGAAAATACAAGTTCAGGAGAAGCAGACGTTCTTAAGGTTGCTACCAATGCATTTATCTCCGCCGCGGCAGCAGATGAACCGGAGCTTGTAGACGGTATCCCGAACATTTCCGGTATCAAGAAGACCGGTGAATACAGTGTAGAGGTTAAGGTGAACGGATATTCCGCATCGACTGTTTATCAGATTTTTGGTATTGCCATTGCTCCGCTTCACTACTACGGTGATACTTCTAAGTATGATTACGAAAACAACCAGTTCGGTTTTGATTTCGGTGAATTTGATCTTTCCACCGAGCAGCAGACCAACCCGCTTGGCGCAGGGCCGTACAAGTATGTGAAGTATGAGAATCGCGTTGTTTATTTTGAAGCAAACGAGAATTACTGGTTAGGTTGTCCGAAGATTAAGTACGTACAGTTTAAGGAAATTGATGCAAACGAAATGGCAGCTGCTGTAAAAGCCGGCATCATTGATGCAGGTGAGTTGACCGGTTCCAAGACCAAGTTTCAGGAAGTACAGAGTTACAATTCTAATAATGAAATTACAGGTAATATCATTACGACCGACAAGGTTGATAACCTTGGTTACGGTTATATCGGTATCAGTGCGGATAATGTAAACGTAGGTGGCGAAGCTGATTCTGAGGCTTCCAAGAATCTGCGCAGAGCAATTGCTACCGTACTTTCCGTATATCGTGACGTGGCCATCGAAACTTACTATGGTGAGGCAGCATCTGTAATCCAATATCCGATTTCCAATACCTCATGGGCAGCTCCGCAGGTGACGGACGAAGGATACAAGATTGCGTTCTCTACCGATGTAAACGGTAATGCAATTTATAATTCTTCCATGAGCCAGACTGACAAGTATGCAGCAGCTCTTGCAGCAGCAGTAGAGTACTTCAAGGCAGCTGGTTACACTTATGACGAAACAAGTGGCAAGCTGACTGCAGCTCCGGCAGGGGCTAAGCTTTCTTACGAAGCTACCATCCCGGCTGATGGCATCGCAGATCATCCGGCTTTCGCAATCCTTCGGGATGCCTCTGCAGCTCTTGCAACCATCGGCTTTGAGATGAAGGTGAATGACCTTTCCGATTCTGCAATCCTTTGGGAGATGTTGGACGCAAACAGTGCAGAAATCTGGTGTGCAGCGTGGAGTTCTATCGTTGATCCGGATATGTACCAGATCTACCACAGCAGTAATGTTGTAGGCGAGGGAGGTACCGATTACAATTACTATCATATCCGTGATAACGAACTTGACAGCTTGATTCTTGCAGCTCGTGAGAGCGATGATCAGAGTTATCGTAAATCTGTATACAAGGATTGCCTTGACCGCATCATTGATTGGGCAGTAGAGGTTCCGGTATACCAGAGACAGAACGGTATCATCTTCAGTACTGAACGTATCAATATCGATACGCTTGCTCCGGATATCACTACCTTCCGTGACTGGATAGCGGATATTCAGTTACTACAAATGAGATAATATTCCTCTGTTTGGATTTTGCTTCGAAATGGAGAAGGTATATGTGGAAGTTTATATAAAAAAGATTATTTGTGCCTGCGGCCCAAAGTTTGCAGGCGCTGGAGAGGCATGGTGATTAGTGTGAGAAAGTTTGACACAAAAGTACAGCACTTAAAATACAAAGTTCTTCGTGAGGTGGCGCGACAGGCTTGGAATGATACATTGCTTGGCAATATCCTGAAGATTCCGAAGATTATCGTGCCCGGTAAGGTGCCGAGCATGCGCTGTTGTGTCTATAAGGAACGTGCAATCCTGACAGAGCGTGTAAAGCTTGCAATTGGTGGAGATAAGAGCAATCCGAACGTAATTGAAGTGATTGAGATTGCCTGCGATGAATGTCCCGCAGCCGGTTACGACGTTACGGATTCCTGTCGTGGTTGTCTTGCCCATCGTTGTGAGGATGTATGTAAGCACGGTGCAATTTCTTTTGATAACAATTATGTTGCCCATATTGATAAGACAAAGTGTGTGGAGTGCGGGCAGTGCGCCAAGGTATGTCCGTATTCAGCAATTGTGAATCGGAAGCGTCCATGTCAGATTGCATGTAAGGTAAAGGCAATCACTATCAATGAGGACAATGCGGCTTCTATCGATAACGAGAAGTGTATCAGTTGCGGCGCCTGTGTATATCAGTGTCCGTTCGGTGCGATTTCGGATAAGTCTTATATCTTAGATGCAATTGAACTGATAAAGAAGAGTGATAACAACCAGAACTATAAAGTGTATGCAATGGTCGCACCATCTATCGCCAGTCAGTTTGTATATGCCAAGCTTGGGCAGGTGGTTACCGGTATGAAGGAACTTGGCTTTCATACGGTGATCGAGGCTGCGCTCGGTGCAGATATGGTAGCAATGGACGAATCAAAGGAGCTTGCAGAAAAAGGTTTCCTTACCAGTTCCTGTTGTCCTGCGTTTGTACAGTATATCCGGTCGGCGTTTCCCGATCTTCTTGAACTGGTGTCGCATAATCCATCACCGATGCTTGCGTTGGCGAAGTACATTAAGAAGAATGACCCGGATGCAAAAGTTGTGTTTATCGGACCGTGTACGGCAAAAAAGGCGGAAGCGCAGCTTGAGGATGTGAAGCCTTATGTCGATGTGGTACTGACCTTCGAAGAGTTGCAGGCACTGTATGACAGTCGTGATATGGATATCAAAGAATTGGAAGAGACCGAACTGGATAACGCTTCGTATTTTGGAAGAATCTTTGCAAGAAGCGGAGGACTATCCGAAGCAGTTGCGCAGGCGATGAAGGAACAGGACATCGGTTTTGACTTAAAGGCGATTCGTTGTGACGGGATCGAGGAGTGCAAGCTTGCTTTGTTGAAGACGCGGAAAAATGTGCTGGATGCCAACTTTATCGAAGGTATGGCATGTATCGGCGGTTGTATCGGCGGAGCAGGATGCCTGACCCATGGAGGAAAGAACAACGCAGAGGTGGATAAGTACGGACGTGAGGCGTTAAGAAAAACGATAATCGAGGCAGTTTCGGAATTAGAATAATTGAATCGGGTTATTATGCATTGTATCGGGATGTAAGATGATACTAAAAAAGATATAGAGGGCTTGCAATTGCAAACCCTCTAGTATATAATCTACTTAGAAAGGTTGTCGGAAGTGCGAATTCCATTGGATGGAATTTCCGATTGCCCTCAGTTGAGTGTATTATGAAATAGCATCTAAACCTTGGGCGGGTTAGGGATGCTATTTCTTTTTGTTATCATGATGGTCTAAATATGACAGTATTGCAAACACTACTAACAATAAAGTTAATACTTCCATTGTGTTCATGGGCATCTCCCTCCTTATGTACTAGAGGGCATCTGACATCGGAAAATCGCATCCTGCTTTCTGTTCAATTATAGAAAATATTATACCATAAATCGAACAAATGTTCAAGAAGACTTGTGAATTATTAAAGATATTTTTCGAATGTATTATGATAGATGAGCATAGAATTTATCGGAGGTGTTGCTTTATGAAAAAGAGAATAAATGTGAAATTATTGGTAGTATGTATTGCCATTCCGATGTTAGTGGGTGGGATATCTGCGTTCCTTACGAGAGGAAGTATGGAAACTTTCGAGACCTTGGTTAAGCCGCCTCTGTCACCGCCCGGCTGGTTGTTTCCGGTGGTGTGGACTATTCTGTACATACTGATGGGAGTGGCTTCGTATCTGGTGGTTACATCGCAAGCACCGAAAGAAGAACAGAGCAAGGCAATCAGTGTGTACCTGTATCAGTTGGTTGTAAATTTCTTGTGGTCGACGTTCTTTTTTCAGTTTGGATGGTATCTTTTCTCGTTTGTGTGGTTGGTGCTCTTGTGGGTATTGATTCTGATTACTTTAGTACGATTTTACCGCATCTCAAAACCCGCGGGGTATCTGCTGATTCCGTACCTGCTGTGGGTGACCTTTGCAGGGTACTTAAATTTTGCTATCTGGCTGCTGAATTAAGCAGCCTCTTTTGTTTTATTTAGGAAAGGTATTTTACAGAGAAGTTGATATCGGATGGAAGAGGATTATCGGAATTGATTCATGTATAGTAAAAAAGAAATAGAGAAATAATAGAGTATTCAAAAAGCACATTCTTGCCGGAAGGTAAGAGAAAGGCGGGTAACTCTATGTGTACTGCAATTACTTATGAAACCAAAGACCATTATTTTGGGAGAACATTAGACTTGGAGCGTACCTATGAGGAACGGGTTACGGTAACTCTGAGAAATCATGAGTTCAGATTCCGGAAAAAGGATAGCATAAAGAAGCACTATGCCATGATTGGGATGGCAACGGTTGTGGACGGATATCCGTTGTATTACGAGGCGGCAAATGAATGCGGGCTCGCAATGGCAGCATTGAATTTTCCGGGGAATGCGTTCTATGCACCGGAGGCAGAAGGGAAAGATAACATAGCACCGTTTGAGTTTATCCCGTGGATACTGGCACAGTGTAAAAAACTTGTGGAAGTGCGGGAGTTGCTGCAGAAGATAAATCTGTGCGAGGAGCATTTTAGTCAGGAACTGCCGCTGTCGCCGTTGCATTGGATGATTGCCGATAAGGAGGGAGCAATTACGGTGGAACCGTTGCAGGATGGGCTTCATATCCATGAAAATCCGGTTGGGGTGTTGACGAACAATCCGACCTTTGATTATCATATGACACATTTAAGTGATTATAGGAACCTGACTCCGAATCCATCGGAGAATCGCTTCGGGGAAATTGCACTTGCTACGTACAGCAGAGGCATGGGCGGCATTGGACTTCCGGGGGATTTGTCTTCGGCATCGCGTTTTGTAAGGGCGGCATTTGTGAAGCTGAATTCGGTAGCGGGTGACAGTGAAAATGAAAGTGTCAGCCAGTTCTTTCACATCCTGGGTGCGGTAGAGCAGCAACGGGGATGTGCCCGCATGCCGGATGGAAGTTATGAGATTACCGCGTATACTTCCTGTATCAATCTGGACAAAGGGATTTATTATTATACGACCTATGAGAACCGTGGTATCAGCGCGGTGGATCTGCATCGTTGTGATCTCGATGGTTCCGGGCTGTATCTGTATCCGCTTGAGAAAACATTGCAAATTGTAAGGCAAAATTAGAGTACGTTTTACGCAAGTGTCATTTGACACTTGACCTTACCCCGAGGGTAAGGTTTATTATTATAAAAAATGACAGAGAGGGGAAGGATTATGCCTTCACGAATGATACATTATCTGGTTGCTGAGGAAGTGGCAAAGAGGATTCCGGTTCGGGATATGAACCGGTTTAAGATTGGCTCACTTTGCCCGGATATGTCTTCCAGAGAAAACGGGAGTAAGAATATAACGCATTATCAAGAGATTGCAGGAGAGCGTAAAGGTGCTAATTGGGCCGGATTTGCAGAGGAGCATGGAGCAGATATGCGAAGAGATGATTTGTATCTTGGTGTATTCTGTCATATCTTAACCGATGCCATCTGGTTCCATGATATCATGGAACCGCAGGTTCGTTCCCGTGTGAAGTCTTATGAAGAACGGGAGGCGGGATACAGACAAGGATATTTGGATTTTCATCGTCTGAATTATATCCTGCCGAGGGTATATGGTCTGAAGTATGAGTTGACAGAAGATAGGAACATTGTGCTGGAAGGGGTACAGCCGGAGCTTTACGATATGGTGTTTGACGGAATGTATCAAGACTTCTTTGAGGAGCCGGAGGCGACGAAAGAGGAGTTGACGGTGTATCCGTATGAGATGGCGATTACTTGTATCGAGCGTTGCATTAGGGAATGTGTAAAGAAGGTAACTGCGTTTCGGGAGGGAAGAACGTTGGGGGATGCTCGTGAGTTTTATGTACCGGTACGGAAGATGAGAAAAAGTGAGTCGGTATAAAGTTTGATATTGCACGAAGGAAGAATGAAAATGATAGGAGAAAGCAGATAGATGACAAGAGAAGAATTTGGAAGAAAGGTAATAGAAACCGCAACCGCGTATGCAAATTATCGGTGGATTCCAACAGAACAGAATTGTTTTCACGGAATCGATGAAGAAGGAAGATATGTGGAAACACCGGATGTGACATGGCGTGGTGAAGTGCTTGACTGTGGTTGGTGGAAGGTCGGTGAGGAGAATGTCGGTATTCCTTATGGCTGGGGCAATGCATCGACGTTGGAAGCGTTCGAGAAGGGGTTACGCGAAGGAAAGTATGCGGGGAATGTTCCGGAAAATAAGTCACGTTATGGAAGTCATCACACAGTCGGTGTGGACTGTTCAGGGCTTTTGACCATCTGTTGGGGACTTGAGAAGAAGATAGCAACACGGGATATCCCGCTGTATGCGGACGAGTTGGAATCTTTGGATGAGATACAGCAGGGGGATGTGTTGGCTAAGGTTGGCAGTCATGTCATGCTGTTCAAGGAGTTTGCAGATGAGGCAAAGGAATGGGTTGTGATACTTGATGCAACCCGCAGTACCGGAAAGGTGTCGGAACGGAAGGTATGTGTTGCTGAATTGATCCGGGATGGTTATCGTATGTTTCGTAAGAAGGAATTATAAAAGGTAAAATTACATGTTTTGTAAGAGGGAGCGCAAAACTCCCTCATTTTTTGTATGCAGATATGAAATCCTTTACATTCTAGTTTAGGAACGATAAAATTTAAGAATGGAAACAGAAGCAGGTACCGGTAAGTGAAGAGATTGTGGAGAAAATGAATGGGATATATGATAGGCTGTGGGAGGAGTATCTGAAGGATACCGTATGATTATGAGATGTTGTAATAAGGAGTAGGATTATGTTTGATAGATCTACAATAGAGTCAGAACTGAAAAAACTTCTTGCGCTTGACTTTAACTGTGGGGCTGAAGATTTTACGAAAAATGAGAACCTTATTGTAGTACCGAAAGAGCATCCGGGGAGACGCGAATATACACCGAAGAAAGCGTTTTTCTCTATGGTAACGATGGGGAAAGGTACGGTTATTAATGCCCCGGAAGAAATGCACGTTTGGTTAAAAGATTGGTGTAATGGAAGAGAAGGCATCTGGCTGTTTGAACATCATAATCTGATGGAACTGGAAGCTGAGCTTGCAAAGTACGGGAAGCAATTGTGGCAAAGCCATCATATGTTTTTGCCGAAGGCACGAATGGAAGAGGTTAACGCGAGTTTTGAAGTGCAGTGGTTTGAGCAAGAGGATATTACGCCGTTGTACGGGCGGGAGGAGTTCCCGAATGCGTTATGCGACTGCTTCAAACCGGAGCGACCGGATGTGCTGGCAGTTGGTGCCATGCATGAGGGACAGATTATTGGGCTGGCCGGGTGTTCGGCGGATACAAAGCTGTTCTGGCAAATCGGAATTGATGTGCTGCCGGAGTGGCGTAGAAAAGGAATCGCTTCAAGTTTGGTAAAGCTGTTAAAGAACGAGGTGTTCAAAAGAGGTGCGATTCCGTTCTACGGAACCAGTCTATCAAATCTTGGCTCTTGGAATGTGGCACTTGGCAGCGGGTTCTATCCGGCGTGGGTGGAGATTGCAACGAAGGAGAAGTAGGTGAAACATAGGGAATTCGCACTTGCGGTTTCCAAAAAAAGTATGATATACTATCTGATATCAGAAAGGAGGACGGAATATGTACAGCACAGATACAAATACAGAAATGATTAATCTGGTAAAAGAAAAGTGCGCTTATCAAGTCCGAAATCTGATGAAAGATGATGTAATGGGAATTGTATTATACGGTTCTTGTGCAAGAGGCGACTATACTGCAGATTCCGATATTGATATTGCTATACTAACGAAAAGTGATCGCTTGGAAGTGAAAAAGTATGCCGAAGCACTTGCGGCAATTTCGACCGAGATGGCGGTTGAGCATTTTGCAATTGTAAATTTTGTTTGCTTACCATACGATGAATTTCAGGAGAAGAAGTCCTGGTACCCGTATTTCAAGAATATCGACACGGAAGGTGAAGTTTTGTATGGATAAGGAACAATGGGAC
>JAZSIB010000256.1:0-17625 GCA_045533585.1 Lachnospiraceae bacterium
AGGTATTCAGTGATACGGTACCCTGACCGAAATCGTCCATGGAAATTCGGAATCCACGCTCCTTCAGACGATCCAAAGTCTCCTGCATCAGTTTGATATTCTCTACCACACCACGTTCTCCGACCTCAAACGTAATCAATCTTGCCGGAACTCCGTAGCGCTCAATAACTTCAAATGCCTGATCTACAAATGTCTCACGGTACAGATTGTGCATGGATACATTAAACGAGATAGGAAGCGGCTGGATTCCCTTATGAATCCAGTTTGCTAAACGGCTGCAGATATTCTCCAGAATATACATATCCAATTCGGCAATAAAACCGTTCCTTTCAAATAACGGAATAAATCGTCCCGGATACAGCAAGCCCTTCTCCGGATGCATCCAACGTACCAGTGCCTCTGCGCCGGCCTGACGACCATCCAGAAGTGAGAACTTCGGCTGCAGATATACCAGAAATTCCTTCTCGCGCAACGCCTGATCCAATCTCGCCTCGTACTCACGATCCTCTGACTTGGAATTTTCCATCCGCGCATTGTATACGGAGAACGGAGCCATTCTGTCACTCTTTGCTGCCTGCAATGCCGCATCTGCACGGCGAAGCAGCATATCGATATCGCGTTCCTCTGCCTGAATATATACTACACCGGCCTGAAGCAGATAATCAAATCGCTCTCTCTGGCTCTCCTGTCGGCTGAAGCTTGCTACCTTCTCCTTCAGATAAAGGATACGGTCTCTTAACTCTTCTTCATTCTGGTATTTGATAAAAATGATAAAGTTCGTTGTGTTATAACGACAATGTGCTTCGTCCCCGTGTGTCCAACGCTCAATCAATTCGGACAAATCCCGTAACAGTTCATTGCGCGCCTCTTCACCAAACGACTCCATATAATAGTCAAACTTATCCAGCGTAACTTCCATAATCGCAAACTTCGCTGCCGGATCGTTCTGGAACTGTTTTCTGACACGTAACATGAATCCCTTAAAGTTATAGGACTTCGTCACACCATCAATATACGCAAGCTGTTTCAGATGATAGTGCTGATAACTCTGGTATAATAAAATCACAAGCAGCAGAATCACTGCAACCGCTGCAATCAGCGACGGGATAATCATGTTCTGGCTCAATGACTCAGCTGCAATCAGACCTTCCAGATCATTCTCCAGAATTACCACAGCGATTCCCCAGTCCTGAATCTTATTCAGACCCCGATAAGCGACACAATACTCACGGCCGTCCTTATCCTGTACGAACGCAGTCTTGTCACGCCCCTGCTTAATTACCTGTTCCATATCTTTGAACTCAGCATCGCGTTCTCCCCAGAGTGAGAGTAAGGTTGCATCACTCACAAACTTGCTCTGTGATGCATACAAAATCAAAGAACTCTGCTCAAGCACATAAACACAATCTTTTCTTCTAAAATCAGAAAATGTCGCCAACGAATCCAGCTTTCCGGTATCCCATGCGGCACGGATAACCGCTTCTACCTTATCTTCCGAACCTACCGGCACATGGAACACTACTGTCTTCTCTCTGTCATCCTCTGCAAATTTCTGATATGAGAAAACACTTTTTCCCTTTAACGCTTTTTGATAAGCATCGCACTCACTCACCGAAAACGTAGCCGAATACTCATACGCATTGCCTTCTGTATCACACAGCGCATACTGTTCAAATCCGTATGTTTTCAATACTGCGTCAAGATCTTGAAGCGCCTCCCCATAAATATACGGATTCCCACTGGAGGTTTCAGTTCTTGGCGCAAGCTCCGCCGCTACGGCACGCAGGACAGACTCACTGTTTTCCAAGTGAGCCTGCATCTTTGCCGCAATATAATCTGCTGACTGTTTCATCTGCTCCATCTTCCGGTCTTCCAGCGCAGCTTTTTCCTTACCGGCCGTACTATACCAGATTGTAAACAGAGAAACAAATACGGTTATTACAAGAATTGCAGAAATAAAACTGGTTTTCTTCATCGTTTCTTTACTCCGCCTTTTCTTTCTCCGGTTTTTGCTTTATCACAAGCACTACCATCAAGCCTGCAATCACAAACAATGTAATTGCCAATAATCCGATACCGATCTTGTTATCTTCTTCAACCTCAAACAGATCGCTTGCAAGTGGATTGTACTTCTTCACCATACGTCCCGAACGCGCTACCTTTTCATTCACGCTTACCGGCCGTTTGTCTGCCTTATCTGCATCTGCCTTTACCAGAAGTTCAGATTGCTCATACAGTACATAGATACCGGCATCCGGATCATAATACGGGATATACTCCTCCGTACTCTCCTTCTTGGTCCGGTCAAGCTCTACCTTACGCGGCTGATTGTCCGTACCGCTCATCTCTCCGGTAGCGCCGGTTCCGCCTTGCGTTGCAGTTCCTTCCGGTGCAGTACCACTGCCACCCAGTGTACCGCTCTCCTGCTCCGGTTGCACCTCTCCGTCTTCTTCCACCGGTTCATCCGGTTCCACGAATACCTCCGTTCCGCCATATGCACCGGACAGATTTTCTTCTATCTCCTCCGGCTCCGGTATCGGCGTAACCGTCGGCGTCACACCAAAGCTGACCGGCCAGGAAGTTGCATCCGAGGATTCTGTTGATGGTGTTTCTGACGGTATCTGTCCTTCTGCACCCGGTACCGGCGTCGGACTTACCATAACCTTCGGTGGTTCTGTCTCTTCCTCGTCATTCTCCAGCCAGTCGGACTCTGCCACCAGTTCCTCTAACTCCTTCACTTCTTCATATGCGGAAGCAAAATTCGTTCCCGGCATACCGTCGTCCTCTTCGGTCGAATTCTTAAAGTTCGTACCATATACATGAACGGTCTCGATTGGAAGCATTTCACCGGTTCTATAGTTAAATCCTGCCACCGCACCATCCGCATATCGTACCAGCACATAACAGCTGTCACTGTTCAGATTGTTGGTCATCTGAGAGATGCCGGAATTGTCAAACTCCTTCGGTAGCTTCATCGGAACATCTGTCATATCCGTCAGTTTATTGTGATACAATACCGTCGTATACATACCCCCTTCGGCACCGACCAGTACAGAATCAATCGCATCGGACATCTTTGCCGAAACGGCAAATAACTCATAGTCCTTTACAAACAAACGCATACCTTCGCGCTCCGCACCATTTACTACAGAATAACCGTAATATGTCTCAATCCGGTCTTCTCCGTATAACACATGATCAAACGGAATCGTCTGCTTCAACAGGGATACTCCGTTCACCTTCCGGCTCACGGTACCCTTCATTACATCATAAACATCACCATTGGCCGCCAATGCATATCCATCACACAGATGCACAAAACTTCCAGCAATCGTAGCCCGGCTGCCTTCAATTCCTTCACCGGTAATATAGAAATAATCTGCATCCCATACCATCACATTCCGTGATGTCTCCGCCGGTTCTACCGTATACTCCTCGGTCTGTCCGCCCATGGTTATCGTGACAGTCAGCTCCGTCCGGTAATCGTATGCAAGGGTATAACAACGCTGAGTCAGCGGTACATCCGCAATCTTCCTGCCGTTTGCTTCGATACAAAGCATTGCATCCTCTGCGACGCAGTCGAATTCCAGATTCAGCCGGTCTACACCCGTACTGTAGCCTGCCACCAAGCTTGGCAGCTTCACCACGGATACGTTCGCACTCTTTGCACGTGGCAGCCTCATGAAAGAGACACCCGATGCCTGTTCCGCTCCGGGAACCATGATTCTTCGTATATTTCCATCTTTATCCTTGTACTGAACGTTTTTCGCATGCGGCATATATCCGCTTCCTACGTAATCAAAGTTAAAATCCGAACTGAATCCAACTAGATTCTTATAGGCATCTTCAGTTTTTAGCTGGGCCGTGCTGATATCATGACCGGGCGCAATATCCTTCACATTTACCGTACTGCTGCCTTTCTTCAACGTCATCTGTGCCGTGGTATTACCGTTTTCATCCTCATTACGGAAGATATAATACTTGTCAAAGTCCGGACCGCTGTTCGAATACCTTGTTCCAATCGGATGCAGGATACCGTTGTTCTCTGCGACGCTCACACTTCCGGCTGCAATAAACTTGCCGTTATATCCCTTCAGATTCCAGTCAACGTATCCTACGATACCGCCGGCATAGCTGTTTGCACTTACTATCGATACACTATACAACTGTTCCAATTTTATCGGGTCAGCAGTACTATAGCTTACGGTCTGCTTGCCCAGAATACCGCCGGCATAATCACCGCTTGCTATTACCTCAGCATCCGAATAGCATGCATACATCTTGCCCTGATTTGCCTCTCCGGCAATGCCACCAACCATAGACTTACCATACACCGTAGTGTCATGAACCGCATTCTTATAACTGTTCATATTCGAACGATGACTGATATGCTGTCCGACAATACCGCCGACCGTTGACGCATTGTAAGCACCCACTGTACAATCTACCACGATTGCAAGATAGGAGTTGCCGTATCCGATGGCACCACCAAGATGCTTGGAAGCATTAGTCGCGGACTTCCATGTGTCAGGATCCCAATACAGCTTACCTTTAGAATCCTTACCATCATACCAATACGTTGCCGCATCGGTTGCATACTTCTTTGCCATAGAGCCCTCAGGTGCTTCCGCACCGATAGCAGCGACTTTATCCTTCTGTGCCATATACAGGCCACTATATACTTTGTTCGTGGTATCCCCTGCCCCACGCTCATACAAGGAAGTTATGGTATTACGGATACTCTGCGTATAGTAATCATTCCTTCCGTATCCAATGATACTTCCGGCACCGGTACTTCCTACCGCGATTATGCTATCCTTTACCGTAGTCATACCGACATTGTATCCGTGTCCCATAACACCACCGGCGCCGGTACTTACCGCATTCACAAACACGTTCTCTACAATATTCTCTACCGTATCCGTGTTCTGCATGATACCCTGTCCGAAAATACCGCCTGCATAACTTCCCTTTGCAAAAACAGCTCCATCCTTTACATCCAGATTCTTTGATGAATTTCCATAATTTCCCGCGAGCGCATAGCCACCGATACCTCCGACGTAACCTGCTTCTCCTGCCACCAGGAAATTCTCAATCCAACAATTCGTAATATGACTGCCGCCGTTTTCATAGCCGAAAATACCGCCAACGTAGTCATTATTGGAACGAACAACGATATTCGTTGCTGTTACATTATCGATATATGCCTGCGTATTCAGGTAACCGACCAGACCACCCGTTGCTTTTCCGTCACCGGTTGCACTGATTGTAACGCCGTTCATCGTTACCCATGATAACTTACCGACTAAGGAACCGATGATACCGTTCTGTCCCGTCTTCTTCGTAACCAGTGTTATATCTTGGAAGTCAACATGGTCCATATCACCGCCGACCGTACCAAAGATACCGACGGCGTCCTTCAATGTATCTGTCTCTGATGTGATGGATATATTCTCAAAACTTAAGTTATCCACCTTACCATACGTTGCACTGATAAAAGACTGTGTAGCACCGGAAAGTGTAATGCCGCTGATTTTTCTCTTCACACCGCCCTCTGACGACACCCCGTTCAAACGGTTTAAAATCACACCTGTCACAGGCATTTTAGGATTACCGGAAAGGTCCACAAGCTTATCAAACTCAAGGTTACCGGTCAAACGAACATTGTATCCCTTAAGACCATGGGCTTCCATCTCGTCATTCCATGTTTCTGCACTCGTGATAACAAGAAACTGCGGAGCAATTCCGGTATCCATCATTACTTCTATCTCCGGTTCTTCGCCGGCATCTGTACGATACTGAATCCCTCTAAGGAAATACCGGTCCACCCAGCCGACATAATCCACAAGATACTTAAAATAAGTGCTCTCACCGGACTCATCCGGACTGCACTCATAATCCTTTCCTTCTACCAGCTTCAGATTTTCATCAAACGTAAGTCCGGTAATCTCATAGTCTGCCGGATGTGTAACAACAACCTCTACGTAATACCGATTGTTGCTGCTGGTAGAATCAGGCGTTGCCTTAATACTCTCTACCTTAACGGAATCCTTTCTGAAATAATGCTCACTTTGATTTTCCAATACCTTTCCGTCATGGCTATTACGAAGCAGTGGAAGCTTCCCTTCTGCAAGAGCTGCTTCGTCTATAATAAACTGCGCCCCCAGATTAATTCCTGCAGGTCCGTAATAATTGATATCACATAATTCATCGTAGGAGTAATATACAAAGCAATCCTCATACTTTGTGTACGACTTGCTTGGCTTCCCACCGTTTTTATACCAATCAGTCTCATGCTTCAGCGAATTTGCCTGTCCATCTACATAAGAGGTATAGGTGGTAAACAGCTTGGCAAGACCTGCCAGCGCAACCTTATTGTCGGCATCCTTAGTGGATATCGTATATATGATACTACCTTCAAAACGTCCGAGCTTCGCATCCGTTACCTGATTTGTAATGTATATCTGTCCTAAGAACATACCGTTCACATCATCACTCTCGTTCTGATAATGTGCATACCCTACAAAGCCCCCCAGAGAATCCGTCGGTGAGCTGATGACTGCATCTACCAGAACATTCTCCATACGATAACGGCTCGTACCAAAGTAACTGTTTTGTGCTACTGCACCGATGATACCGCCGGTTGCCTTGAATGCACTGTAGATCGTACTATCCACCACATAAACATTCGTAACTCCGGAACCGGACGTCATCTGACCGAAGACACCTCCGGTACCGGAACAGGAAAAGGCATCCCTTACCTCTATCTTAAGCTTGTCGGCAAAAGAATTGCTCACCCTGACTACACCGGTATTGGCAGCCATACCCACCATGCCACCCACGGCCTGATTGAGATTACCGATGTTCTTTGCCTTAATGGTTACGTCCTGTACCGAACAGTTAATGATATCAGCAGAGGATCCGTCTGCATAGCCAACCAGAGTACCGGTATAATAAGTACTCTCAATCTCTGCTCCGATAATATGTACATTATCCAGGCATGCATTCCCTTTGATAGTTCCTACAAAGCCTCGCTGTCTGGAATAGTTTTTGCTATTGGCACACAGATTCAGGTTTTGCACTTTAAGATTTGATATACTTCCGCTCAACACTCTGAATACGGCAGCATACGGACTCTCATCTGCATACAGATTCATATTTCTTACCGTTTTTCCGTTACCGTCCAGCTTACCGGAAAAGCCCGGAGCAGCCTGATCCACCACAAAAGTTTTGGCAGGTATATAAGAAAAATCAATATCATGATAAAGACGATAATTCTGTGAAGGATTATTCTTTATCTCATACCAGTCAGCTACCGTCAGTACCGGCATATAGAATTCTGCCGGAAGCTTCCGGTATTCTTTTTCCGTATATTCTACCGTAGAGCTTACCGTAGTATCCTTATCAATTTTGTATAATATGCTGAATCCGGTTATATCATATTCCGAATAATATCCCGGGTTCGTTCTTGACGGAGTTACCACTGCCTCAACTCTCCAGAAGTTGTCCTGCATATACTGGTTCTTAATCTCCGTATCCAGCCAACGTACCTGTACTTCGCTTATCGTAACTCTCTCCGGATTGTTAAAGGTAAATACAACCCTCGCCTCTTCAAGCTCCTGCGATACGAGCGTAGCATTAATCAGATTCACACCGGAATCTACCGGCAAAGCAGGTAACGGAACCCAATCCTGCAACATACCGTCCGCCAGCTTCACATGCGGATAAAATCCCTGTGCTGCCGGTGATGTGTCAAACTGTCCGCTTACAGAAGCTTCCGATTGGTTCAACAGCGCATCGTGCCAACGGGTATCATATAATGACTCCAACGGTATCTGACGTGCTCCATCCGGCTGTGTCAATACAAACTCTCTCTCGGAATAAAAATAGTTGTTTTTCATGACCGCCGTCGGTCCGTTCGTACTGTAATCATACAACGGATGTATACCGGAATCCACTACAAACGTATCCGCTGTACCTGCAAGTTCATCATAATAATGTACCGTTCCGGTTGCGAAACAATTCTGAACCGTACCCTCCTGCTCTCCTATAATCAGTCCTGCACCGCCGTCTGTTGCTTTATTGTTCACTACGGAGTATATATCAATATTAGAATAACAATTTTGGATATAAGCACCATTAGCATTATATGCAGCAATCGCGCCGGCTCTCTTGTAGTCCAGGAATTGTGAGAGGTTATCCTGATAATAAGAGCGTTCGTACATCTTCATTGGTGCCGCTCCGTATACATACCCATTCCGTATAATGCCTCTGTTCTCAGCGACCATACCGCCATAACGGAAGAACCACCACGTCTTTTCTACCTTAACCGTAAAGTTCTCAATCACTCCTCCGGCATTATTCAAACTTATGAAAGTCTGGTACATATGGTCAGCCGTTGACGTTTTCTGGAAGGCATGCTCCAGATTATATTCGAACTGTACATTCCGAATTGTTCCGTAATTCGTATTTACAAATAATTCTCTATATCCTCTGGTCAAAACCAAATCATCCCGGAAACGGAGTCTGAGATTCTCAACCACACCATTCGAACCGATTGTTTTAATCAACGCAGTTCCGCCGCTCTTTACTAAAGTATGTCCCTGGAAATCCAGTCTGCCCTGCCATGTCACGTCACTCGGTACAACAGAAACATCCCATCCCATCGGCAGCTCAATATCCTTTGTAACCACATAAGAAGCGTCCGGATACTGCTTGATGCCGTAAAGATCCCAGATATCTTCAACCATATTGACTGCGTAATCGGTAACAAATTCTACCTCCCCAAGCGTTACCACATACCCTCGGACATTGACGGTCATCTCTACCCGGTACTCCCGTCTGCCTGCCACCGGATAGTTAATGATAAGGTCACAGATACCGTCCTGACCTTCAAACGGTACGGACTCAATCAGGGTAGGCTGCGCTACCCCGAGCAGCTTGTATGTCTCCATAACCTTTTCTGTTTGTCCGTTATTCGCATACCGGTACATACGATAGTCATCCAGCTGATACTCTGTCTCCGTACCTTCAATATGCTGTCTGGAATATACTCTCAGATAAAAGGCCGGATTATCCCCCAGTTCCAGCTTGATATCTTCTACCTTTGTCTGCAAACGGGCAGAATACTCCCCTCCGTTTCCTGCACCGTAAGATGCAAACTGCACTCCCATCAGTGCGGTATGATTCTTTGAACCTGCTGCTGTAGTTTGCTTCAGATACAGCGTCTGCTGACCCGTCAGAACCAGACCTCCTTCAAAATAGGCCTGATCGGTACGATATACATATTGATACGAACCACCGGTATCTGTTCCTGTTTTTTCCACTGCTTGTGGTGTCAGAAGCTTTGCCGCCGGATTGCTGGGGTGCATGTCATACAACTCATACGTCACGTATGATGTACCGGCACCGGAATCACTGTAAAGCACCTGGAACGCATTGCAGCCGCCGCGTCCGAAGTCATACTCTATCTTGAAAACTTCTTCATACGTCTTTCCGGCAGCAGTCAAAGGACGATAATAATGCCTTCCGGTATAGCTCTGCGTTCTATATCCGGTTCTGTTTGCTACCTCACCGGTCTTCCAGCTGCCGGTTCCGTCTGTCTTTGTATTAATCTTAATGTCTTCTGCAAAAATCTTTACTACGTTATATGCAGCACCTTCCTCTATACCCACTATCTGTATGCCACCATTGATTCCCTCACCGGTAGTCAGCTTCAGCGGTTCTTTGGTCTCTGCATAACGATAATAATATATCTCATGGTTTTCTTTGTGCGTACTCTGGTCGTAACCGTCATTCATCTGCGCCACATAGAAACGGAAGGTATACTCATGATGCGGTTCCAAATTCGGAATACGAATCAGTGTTGTGTTCTCTCCTACCGTAATCTTCTGGGACATAATGTTCTGATTCTTGGAATTGAGCACATACATAGTAACCGGTCCGCTGATGATGGTATTATCCGGATCTGAGATGGACACATCATAAAGCGAGATACTGTCCTGCAGACAAAGTGACGTCTTTATCACCACAGTCGGGGTAATCTTCAGCGTGCGGAAAGAATCCGGCGTATAGTAGGTTGACACATCCCTGGGCTGTCCATTCTCTTGAGTGCCCATAACTACTTTCGGACGGATTGCTATCGTATATTGACTTGCACTATCCAGGCCGGACAAAGAAAGCCCGATCGCGTTGCCTTCGCGCAGATACTCCATCGTATCGTCCTTAAAGCATAGCTGCCCATCCTCAGCAACCAATGTTGCTTGTGTATCTTCCTCGGTACCAACCGAACCTGTGTCGTCACTTTCAGCCTCAACAAACTCGTCTTCCTCCGGCACAACATCATCGCCCTCTGTTTGTTCTCCGTTCAGACCGCTTACATCCGGATAAGTAATCGTAATCCCTTCCGAACTCGTGACACCATCCGTCTCTTTCATAATTTGCAGATCGCAGTAAGACAAAATATCTACCAGGCGATAATCCGTACGCGCCGTATCCAGCGCTATGCTCACATTCGCAGAATAATATGATACATCCGTCACTTCTACCTTGAAAAATGCGTAACCCAAAGAAGACAACGGTGCTGTCAGCACTTTTGTCGTACCGATTATAATATTTTTTTCAAAAGAAGTTCCTAACCCTCCCGGAATCTTGCCGATATCGTAATCCGCATAGACGTCGAGCGTATAGCTTTCAAAATCCAACAGATTCGAGAACTCAATTCTGTTCTTCTCATTCGGATTCAGCTCCAGATACTGTTTTCCTTGAATATAGACGGGTTGCCCCTCACGGTTATACACTTCAAGATACAACGAACCCTCTCGAATCAGGGCCTTGTCTTTGTTTTCTATCTCAATCTCAACTTCTACATTTTTTACTTCGTTTTTCTTGAGTCGGATATTCGCTACCGGTGCTGCCTTACAGGTAGAAACATGACGTGGCTGTTCAAACGCCTTCACCGGCATCTGATTGCCCTTCGCATCATAAAATACAAAGTTGATTTTATAATTTGCACTGGAATCCAATATCTCTTTTGTCAGGATATCCGTGGTACTGCGGTCTTTGAATCGTTTCAACTCCGCAGAACTAAAACGATATACCGGAGCCTTTGACAAACTTCCGGTCTTATCAAATTCTATCTCTACCTTCTTGATAGCGGACAACATATCCTCATATCTGTTATTTTCTTCGTAATAGTCAAGCTCCACATTGCGAAGATCTGCCTGATGCGGGAAATAATACTCACCTAAGCCAAAATCAACTTCAATCTCCGGCAGCTCACGCATCGGCTTCGTAGACAGAGTTTCGGATGCCAACTTTTCCTCTTCTGCTCCGAAAGCTGTACGATAGAAAAAGCTTACCTCTACACGGTATTCCGTATCCGGTGTCAGTCCGCTGATCTTTACGATTCCGTCTGACATCGCCGTCTTACGGGTCACCAGCTTATCCTTTTTTCCGGCTTTCTTGCTTACCTCATACACCTGATATACGATGCCCTTATTGTGCAGATACGCTGAGTTCTCTATCGGGGCTATTGTATTATAGATTGAATAAACTTCGGGACTAAAAGCACTCAAGCTTACAGTCGGCTTCAACCATTTTTCTTTTTCTTCTTCCTCCGGTGGCTCTGACTCATCCGGTGCCTCCGGTGCCTCTACATCCTCTACCTCAGGCGGAAGCTCTACCTGTTCGGCATCTTCTGCCGGCAATGCCGGAAGCGGCGGTCGTGGAGTCATCGTCGGAAGCTTGCTCTTCTCACCATCCCATTCACGGTCACTCGGCACCCTGGTCGGCTTCACACCTTCATCATCCTCAGTCTCGTTCTCAGACGGAATCACTACCGGAGTCGGAGTAGCCGTCGGGCGGGTCATCCCTGCACCTTCACCGGCATCACCGTTCACATCTCCCTCTGCCGGAACCGGAGTCGGACTTGGCGTCGGAGTCGGTGTCGGTGTAAAAGTCGGGGTCGGTGTTGCCGTCATCTGTGCTCCTGCCGTTGCATTCGGAGAAGCGGTAACGCCTTCTTCACCGCCTTCTGTCTGCGTGGTGTCCTTATATACTCCAAGCAGCTCCAACAAATCCAGATAATTATAATTTATATCATTTATCGTTATATAGCTTTCTTCGGTCAGTCCGATAACTTCATCATAGAGGAACGTATCCCCGTCCAGTGCATACCATGACAACTTATCCGTACGGAAGCACAGAATTGCATTGTTCTCAAGCCTTACTTCCGGCAAACCGGACTGCTTTACGCTCATCTGCATTGCATTCATGTACAGACCGTTCGGAAGCTCTAAGAAGAGCATGTTTTCACGGTACGCACGCTCCATATCCTGATTAAAGCTCATGCCTTCGCTGATATACAGTCCCTGATAGGTCGGAACCGACTCAAAGTCTTCCGTAACTGCCACGATACTATCCGTCACGCAGTACAGTGTGCTTCCCTCGTTTACGAACAAAGGATATGCACTGCTCATATATGCTTTATCCTCGCCAAGATACAGCTTTCCGTTCTTCTCGTACACGGTATCCGACATCTCGTATTGAGAAGCTGTAACCTCCTCCGGCAAGGCTTCCTCATCCTCTGCCTGTAACAGATTCTGCGTAATCCTGTCATCCGTTACAGCAACACCTTCATTCTCCAGTACCAGATATACTTCATAATTTTGCACACCCAAAAATACGATTCCCGCAATTCCGGCAACCGACAATACCAATGCTGCAATTATTCCATATATCTTTTTCACTGTTTTTTCCTCCTATTGCAGAACCGGAAGCATCGATGTTATTGCAATCAGCACTTCAGTTGTCTGATCTCTCCGCTCCATGCATCCCTGCAAGGGTCTCAGTTTTACCCCATATCCCAAATCCACATAGGGAATAGGTCCTGACACCGTATATGTTCTAAATTCTTTGTTCTGATATTCGTATACGGATAAACTCAGATGATCTTCTACTACTACCATCGACAACGGTGCTAAACGCAGATGAAAATCTCCCATCACAAATTCCGTTTCGTCAAGGAATATATAACATCCTGTTTCCGAATACAAAAATGCATCGTTCATTCCGAGTACCCGTTCCGGCATCTCGAGATACACTGCTCCGATATCCGGCACAAGCCGCGTCAGTTCCGGAACGGAATTCATACGCTTACTCCACGGCTGTACAATCCCAAAACCACTCGGAAGAACAACTGCATCTTCTTCCGCATAATACAGTGCAATCCCATGCACATCGTATAACATAGACCGATTGTCCAATAGCAGCCGTTTTCCTTCTGCCCTGCGGAACATACTATCGCCCTGAATCTCATAACGTTGCTGCATGTCGTAAAAATACAAGGTATCCGTAAATTCCGCCATCGCCAAAGGTGCACCGATATCCTCGTTCTCCCATAACGCCAGCCATTCGTAATAAGTACTGTTCATAGAACCAACCGTAACTCTGGTACTCGGTGTCACGACCGTACTACGATACCGTAAACGTCCGCGATAATACTCGTACCAGCTAAGGCGGCCCTTTTGAAGCTGCATGAGAGAATAGCGCGGAACCACGGCACTGATTTCGCCGTGCAGAATGAATTCTTCCAGATTCACGCAAAGTCCGGTGTCCGTCATCCGTAACAGGTGTACCTGCTCTGCGATTTTCCCTGATGTTTCCTGATCAAATACCGTTCCTTCTCCCACAAGACAGTTTTTCTGTCCTTCTGTCTCTGAGAAATCTGCAAAGACCATATTGTAATTCCCCTCATACAGAAAAATGGTAGCACCATTGTTCTGATAACAGGGATATTTGGTATTGAACACAAGTCCGGGTAACTCGCTTCCCTCACGGATAAACTGCAGGGCAATCTCCTCCGTACCGTCCCCCGGTACAAAGTCCATCGGCACAAAATATCGGTCGCACACCATCGTGGGTATAATAATCGCTTCCTGTAGGTTCTTTTTCATTACCGAAGCCGCCACCATGACAACTACAGTTAATACTACCAAAGACAGCATTATCCAAAGCGGCTTGTCTTTCTTATGTTTCGTCATATCCGTTACTCCAAATCCGTCAGTAACGACGGCTGCATAAACAACATCTGCTCCTGTCCGTTCTCACGGTATATGATATCCGTACTTAAGTTTACACTGGTACGGTCGGCAAGAAGTGCCGTGCAATACCCCTCCTCCGCAGGTATCTCACGATATTCCCTCTCCGCCAGATCATACAGAACGATATACTGTCCATACTTCGCTGTCACCATACAAATGGATTGTGTAAGATAGCTCTCATCTTCCCACTCCAGCAAAGTGCCCGCCGGAAAGTAATAAGTATCTTTTCCGTCAAAGAAGAAGAAATCTTCCAGTTCGATTGTTTTTTTGTCATACTGTACTGTATAGCTGTCCGCGTTCTTCTCCAGAACACTCATCGGTTGAATCCGGTTCGTCAGCTGCAAGGTCGGCTGAACTACCGAACAAACAGAAGAAAATACTAAGGTTTCTTCCCCTTCCAAATAGATAACCGATGGGTCCAGTACAATGGTTTCCTTGTCTTGCGCCAGCAGACATCCGGTATCTCCACGGCGTATCTTTCCACCGCCTTCGTAACGGATCTGCTTGCCTTTTACAAACTGATATACTGTGGTATCTGCCTGAATCTGCTCCACCTGTAAAAACATAACCGCAGGAAGAGTAGCAAAAATCAGCGGCAAAACCAGTACCAGCCATACTCTCTTCTCCAGTGTTTTTTCTTCCGCGGTTGCATGCTGGTATGCTTCCATGGCTTTTTCAGAAGCACGCAGATTCAAAAGTCCGAAAACAAACTGTATTACAAAAAAGCCAAACAAAAATACTGCCGCAAATAGCTTCAACAAGCCGGTTCCGGACTGTGCCTGTGCGCGTCCTGCCTCATCCTTCAAGAACAACAGAAAATAAAAACCAACAACCACTTCTGCGCTGCAACAAAGATCAAACAGAATATACTTCAATCTTCCGCTCAGCGCATATACGCCAACACACAGAATCAGATACGCAAACAACGGCACTGCTGCAAACCTTGCCTCAAACAGAAGCGCTGACGCTGTACACAGACGACACAACAACACTACAAAGAGAATTCGCTCTCGCCTTCCTGTATTCAGGAACACTGCCAACCATCCGAGCATCGGATGATCCATACGGAAGCTGCGAAGACATAGTGTGGTCGCCACTGATACCAGAATCAGGCCTGCGATCAGGCAGCCCAAGAGAATCCCGATATCCGAAAACACTTCCACCCTGTCAAATGTCATTGCGTTCCTCCTTCAACAGAAGCTTGAAGATATTATTTTTCATGACAAAAAAACCGGATACATTTTCGAACGTAATGGTATTTACCATGGTCTCACTTCCTCTGCGATCCGGAATCTCTTCCGTGATAATCTCTACCGTTCCTTCGATTTCCCCCAGAGTAGGCATATAATCCACCATAATCAGAAGATTAATATCCTTCCCTTTCAGGCGAATCATCTTAACGTCATGGTAACTCACATAACCCTGCTCGTATCCGATGATTACTGCTTCCATCCGCTTGCGGTCATCTTCACGCTGCTTTTTTACTGCTCTGTCTGCCATAAAAAACTAACTCCTTAGCGGCTCTTATAGTCATGGAGATTACCGATATATAAGAATCGGTTCTCATCCGTCGTATCATACTTACCTTCCAGAATCGCCTCAACATCATCCAGAACATCCGCAATCTGTACAAACTTACCCGGAATATTGGTAAACTGCTCTGCTACAAACATCGGCTGGGTAAAATAGTTTCTCAGCTTTCGTGCACGGTAGAAGATATTGTAGTCTTCCTTGGAAAGCTCTTCGATGCTTAATACCGCAACAATCTCCTCGAGCTCCTGATAACGGGACATATAACGGATTACCTCCTGCACCAGGCGGTAATGACGTTCTCCTACCTTATCCACGCTGATCAGCTTACTGTCTGTCTGGAACACGTTGATTGCCGGATAGATTCCCTTCTCTGCTACTTTACGGTCCAGTACCAGCTTGCCGTCAAAGTGTGAGGTAATGGCATGTACCGCTGCATCGTTCATATCATCTGCGGGAATAAATACTGCCTGGAACGAAGTAATGGAACCATTCTCCGTACTGTTGATACGCTCTTGTACCTCTGCCACATCCGACAAAAGTGTACTCGGATAACCATTATCAATCGGCATATGCTCCAATTCCGCTGATAACTCGGACTTCGCCTGAATAAAACGATACATATTGTCGATGAACAAAAGCACGTCCTGATTTTTCTCATCACGCAGATACTCTGCAAGTGTCAGGCCACTGTAGATTGCCTTGGAACGGTTCATGGAGTTCTCACCCATCTGTCCGAATGCGATACTCATCTTATCCAGCAGATTACCTTCGAGCATCTCATCATAGAGCTCCTTACCCTCACGGGAACGTTCACCGATACCGACAAAGACGGAGTTCGAACGAAGTCCCTTGTATACATTATGAATCAACTCTTTGATTAATACGGTCTTACCTACACCGGCACCGCCAAGCAGACCCATCTTGAAACCCTTCTGCATCGGCGCGAAGAAGTCAACTACCTTAATACCCGTCCACAGGATCTCGCCCTCAATATCCACCTCCTGCAGTTGGATATTACGGTCGTACACATTACGGGTTTTTACTTCCCCGATTGTATTCTCATCCAGCAGTCCGCCGTAAGAATCAAACACCTTACCCAGAATCTCATCACTGTACTGAATAGACAGACCACCCTCCTGCGAAGTCACATCAAGGCCCCTCTTCAGACCATTGACACTGTCAAACGGGATTGCAGTTGCAATATTGCCTGCTACCGAGCTGATTTCAAAACGATACTCTTTTCCCTGATATTCTGCCATAACGATATCGCGCGGCTTAATCTTGCAATCATCCAGCAGAATCTCAACACGCATATTTGAAATAGAAACCAATTTTCCGATTCTCATGATCTCCTCCGAAATGTCTTTTTCACATAACTGTCAATGACTTTTTTAAAGCTCTTCTGTGTTTTTTCTTTTCGCATCAACAGTGTCTCTTCTTCTTCCATCTCTTCAATCTTCTTCAATGATTCTGTCGTTGAATTCTGTCGAAGGACGTTTTCCGATGCAAAACTGCTGACTTCCGCGATACGAAGCTCATACCCAAGGAAGCTGGTAATCAGATTCCTCAAGATGATATTCATATCTCCTTCCACAAAGTAATCTTCTCGATAATTCTCCGAATCATGATGCTTCAAATCATAAGGATAGATCTGCTTCGACACCGGTTCAATACTGCTGATGTTGTTAAACTGAAAATAATGCAGTGTTACCGATGAGTGGGTATTTTCCCTTACCACATTCTCCAGTACCCGGTGCAATTCGTTCAAGGATGCACGGAACTCTTCCCTGGTAATTTTCATCAACGGCTCTGCATTTCCTCGCCGCAATTTCCTGCCGATGATAATCTGATCTCCGTCTTTCTGCTCTTCAATCATGCGGTTAATCGTAAAATTGATGCTGCCGCAAAATCCATAGTCGCTTCCCAGATATATGTGAAGCGCCGGTGCATTCTCATCAATCTTAAATATTGTCTTGTCCAGAATGAAGTT
>JAZSIB010000290.1:0-2172 GCA_045533585.1 Lachnospiraceae bacterium
ACCTCGTTCAGTACCTCAGTTACCATCTCTTTGAACGCCTTCTTCTGCTTGTCCGCAAGAAGCTGCTTTTCACAGCCGAGCACACCGTTAATCAGTTCTTCATGCAGTTCATCCGTATCCTTAACATAATAAAGCAGATTATGAAGGTCAGTGCTGCGGTCGTTGAATGCAGGGAACAGGAACGCCGTATCCGGTGCATCCACCACCCAATCACGGGTACGGTTGGCGATCTTGTTCTCTTCCTCATGATAGCTCAGCCCCGGCTTCGACAGATTCACCGGACAGATCATGCAAAGCACATAGGAGTACACCTCTTCTGAATCGCCAAGTTTGATATTGTCTTCTGTCTTGACCGGAACATCATAGGCATCGTATACCAATAGAATCAGATAATTCCCTGCAAAATCATAATTCTCAATCACGCGGGAATAAAATGCATTAAGCATCTCCTGATTCTTCAGCTCGCTATCACGTAGTGCAACCAGGCTTCGCTGTACACCGCCTTCCAGCTCTGCCTCATTCGTAAAGGACAGATTCAGAAGATTCTTGCCCATCGTTCCCGACAGACTTTTCTTCATCAGTTCCATGTATTTGAACTGTTCTTCTTCCTCCAGGTTCAAAAACATCTCATCAACATAGGTACGGATCTGCTTATCATCGCCTGTCACATAACAGCCGGTTACACGGTGTGCCGATACCGCTGTCTTGGTAAAACGCTTTCTTATCTCAAGTACTTCAGAATGATTCATAAGTTCTTAAACCCCATTTCTTATATTGGTAAAACATAATTATTTTACTCTACTCCGTACAAAAATACAAGAATCTGCTTTCTTGAGTTTCTGCAGTTTTTGCAACAAACAACACAGAGGGGATTTGACACAGCAATATCATGTAATGCACTGTTGAAAAGACTGTTTGCAGAAAATGTGTGGCAATGGCGGACACTTGTGTCCGAAAGTGCCACACACTTTCAAAAACTGTCGCTTTCACCAGTGTGTGAATGATATGCTGTGTCAAATTCCCGATTTCTTTCACCACACAAATCTGCACGATGCAGATACTTTTCCTTCGTTGCCATTCCACCCCGGATATGACGTTCCGACTTATTCATCTCCAGCACCTGCCTTACCTGGTCTGCAAGTGCCTTATCAATATATTGCATCCGCTGTGTGTCTTTATGCACTGTGGATTTACTGACCCCAAATTGCTTTGCTGCCTGCCGGACGGTGGCACGACACTCTATGATGTATTCCGCTATCTCGATTGCCCTTTCCTCAATCTGCTTCTGTGTTTTTGTACCGATTGCATAATTCCGTTTCACTGTATCTACCCGACTACTGTCCACTATTGTTATAAACTATGCAATCCGAACACAGATTATGCCAAAACAAAAAGCATCGCAAGCCTTCTCAGCCTGCGATGCTCCTCACATCTCAAATTATATATCCTTATGATTTCTTCTTGGTTGTATAAGTACGTAAACGCTCGAAGCCCTTCATAATCTGCTCCATGGATGTCACGAATCCTTCTACCAATTCCACGTTCTTGCTACTTGTTTCGTATACATCGTGGGTGCTTGCAGTGATCTCCTCACTGGTTGCCGACAAGGAACTGATACTGTCTGCGATTACCATGTTGGAAGATACCAGAGAGTTCATCAATGTCTCTACTTCGTTTACATGCTTCAACAGCTCCTCAACCTTGTTGGTAATCTGTTCGAACTGCGCGTCCGCTTCTTTTGCGTATACGCTTTCTTCGTTGGACATCTGTACCGTCTCGTCTACCTGTTCGGACATCGTCTGTGCTTCGTTCGACAATGCATCAATGATGCTGGTGATGTTCTCGGTTTCCTGTCTTGTCTGCTCGGCCAGATTACGAATCTCATCTGCAACGACTGCAAAGCCCTTACCAAACTCACCGGCTCTTGCTGCCTCGATACTTGCATTCAGCGCAAGCAGGTTGGTCTTGTTCGAAATGCCAAGAATAATATCCGTAATACCCTTTACTTCTTCTGACTTGGTCTGAAGTTCACTCGCAGACATCTTCATCTTGTTGTTTGCATCAATGGAAGCTGTCACGTGATGGAACAACTTATCCATTGCTTCTTTACCAATATCCAAAGCCTTCTCTGTATCATGGGTAACCTCAACAATTGCATTGGTCGTATCATGT
>JAZSIB010000017.1:0-11725 GCA_045533585.1 Lachnospiraceae bacterium
TGAAGCAGCGTCATCTTCGTATTATCTACGATGACTTCCCTATCCTTCGCACTGATATAGCCGACCGTTACGGACTGTCCGTATCCGAGAGCATTGCCGATAGCAACTACCATCTCGCCGACCTTGATATCGTTCGAATTGCCAAGCTTTGCAATCTTAATCGCTTCCAGTGTTTCTTTTTCCAGGCTTTCCAGTTTGACTGCAATCACGGCAAGGTCTGTAGATGCCGCTGTACCCTTTACTTCTGCTTCTGCTTCCGTACCGTCAATCAATACCACCTTGATGCTGTTGGCACCGTCAACTACATGGTTGTTTGTTACGATTAAAAGCTCTTTTTCGTTCTTACCTACGATAATACCGGAGCCGCTGCCCGGAGTCTCATAGCGTCCGAACCACGAATCCGTCAAAAAGGTACAGGTAATGGATACCGTAGACGGCATCGCATTCTCTGCGATATCACTTACACTGGTGCCCTGAATATATTCCGAGTTTATTACCGTACTGCTCTCAATGCGGTCCTGCGCCGGAATTCCCTGTTCCGGTGCCGCTCCGGGACTCACATACTCTTTCTCTTCCTGTGGTCCATACGTATCATACAGATAGTTCACGCCGATGAAGCTGCCACCCGCCAGAAGTCCGAAGAACAAGGATGCAACCGCAATTCCCAGGAACTTTAGGAATTTACTCGGCTTGCGCTGCTTTTTCGGCGGCATCATATATGCCGGATTACCATAAGGCGAATACACCGGCTGTCCGTAATACGGATTGTTCTGATAAGGCAGGTTCTGATATACCGGCTGCCCGTACGGATAAGCCTGCTGTGCTCCGGCACCATACTGTGGAGCAGCGTTATACGGTACATTCTGCTGCATCATGCCCGGATTCTGTTCTGCAGCATATCCGGGTGCTTCTGCCACTGTTTCCGCCACGCGCTGTACCGGTTCCTGCATCTGCATGGATTCCGGCTCCTGTACCGGTTCGTATACCGACGTCTCGGCTGTTTTTGTATTCGACTCTTCTCTATATTCTTCCTGTCTGTTCATCTCTTCCATCGTCTGCGCTCCTTTCTGTCTGCGCCATCGTTATGCCTGTATTTTATTTTCGCTTTGTGTTAAGACTGTGAACACAATTTGAAAAAAGCATGTTCTGTTTGATATATTTCGGATTTCATGATATGCTATCCGTAATAATAAGGATAGCGAGTGAAGTCAAACCTATGATCAAAGATAATCAACGGGCATTCAATCAAATACACATTCTTGTGGACGCATTATTGATTGCAGGCACCTACCTGCTCTCTTATGTTCTGCGTTTTGATTTGCTGACCTCGTTTGACTTTTTCGCATTGGAGGATCTGACCGGCTACTACGATCTGCGGCACTATGCCTCCTACCTCATCTATCTGATTCCCGGATTCCTTGTACTGTATTCCTCGACCGGTCTGTACCGCCCCAAGCGCGGACGGATGATATTTACCGATTTGTCCAAGACAGTACAGGCAAACCTTTTGGGATTTTTGTATTTCAACTTCATCCTGAACTTCATCGAGCGCGAAGCCAATCTCTCCCGTAAGTTCATGATCCTGTTCATCCTGCTAAATACGATTGTATGCTTTATGTTCCGTTTTATTCTGGACCGCATTCTGCGTGCACTCCGACGCCGTGGCAAGAACATCAAGCATGTATTGATTGTCGGCTACAGCCGTGCAGCGGAGGGCTATATCGACCGTATCCGCGCCAATCCGCAGTGGGGATATTATGTATATGGTATTCTGGATGATTCCATGGAAGTCGGTACCCTGTATAAGAAGATTCCGGTTGTCGGTACCATCAGCGAGCTGGAGCAATATCTCCGGGAGCATGCTTTTGATGAGATTGCCATCGCCATCAGTATGAACAGCTATGACATCCTGCCTTCCATCGTAGACCTCTGCGAGAAGTCAGGCATCCATACCAAGTTCATCCCGGACTATCGCAATGTTATCCCAACCAATCCGGTCATCGAAGACCTCGCAGGACTCCCTGCCATCAATATACGTAACGTTCCGCTGACCAATCTGTGGAACCGTATCCTGAAGCGTAGCACCGACCTGATTGGTTCTATCTTCGCTATTATACTGTTCTCCCCGGTGATGCTGGTCACCGCCATCCTGATCAAGGCAAGTTCTCCGGGACCGGTACTCTTCAAGCAGACTCGTGTCGGACTTCACAACAAAGAATTCACGATGTACAAATTCCGTTCCATGGTTCTGCAGAACGAGTCCAAGGAGAAAAAAGCCTGGACCACCGCAGGTGATGCCCGTGTCACAAAGATCGGCCGCATCATCCGAAAGACCAGCATCGACGAGCTTCCGCAGTTATTCAACGTATTGCTCGGCAACATGAGTCTGGTCGGTCCTCGTCCCGAACGTCCCTTCTTCGTTGCGAAATTCAAGGAAGAGATTCCGAGATATATGATTAAGCATCAGGTTCGCCCGGGCATGACAGGCTGGGCACAGATTAACGGTTATCGCGGAGACACTTCCATCCGAAAACGCATCGAGCACGATCTGTATTATATCGAAAACTGGCGTTTCTGGCTCGATATTCGTATCCTGATACTCACTGTATTCAAGGGCTTCATCAGTCCGAATGCATACTAATATATTCACAAGTCAACCTGTCCATGATTCTTATCTCGGACAGGTTTTTTCGTTTTTATTCAGCCTTATCATTACTATCATATGCCCGGTCCGGATCAAACACCATGTCCTGATGAAGCGCCCGTTCCTTCTTATTCTCCGGGATTTTCATATAATCTCCAAAAGTATGACGCAGGAACTCATCCCATCGTTTCGGCACACAGATACTGCCGTGCTCAAACGGCAGCTCCTCTGTTTCTTCAAACACTTCCCGTCTCCAGTGATACCGGCTGTCTTCGAACAGGATGCTGATCTCGCCAAGCTTCTTCGTCTTACGCTTAGAATACTTCGCCGCAAGTCTGTCGTAGTGACGGTATACCCGCTTCACATCGAGCAGCCCCATCCCGATACACACAGCCCTGTGAAAAAGACTTTTCCATACCGGCGGGTCATCGTGCTTCGCATCAAAGTAATAGAAATTTACCAGAATACGGTTCAGCAGCTTCATTCTTGCCATCTGTATCTTAAACGCCAATCTCGAATCTGCCACGCCGTCCAGCGGAAAGATATCGATAAAGATACCCTTGTTGCACTGCAGTGTCTCGTCCACCAGAGGATACCCGGTGGTCTCGCAATGCCGTATCTGGGCATGCGCCCGGCAGCAGGCATCGTTCAACGGAGTTATCAGCCGGTACGGATACGGAAACTCTTCTTCCGCCAGTGCAACAAAACGGTCATAGTCCTCGCGCAGCATCCCAACGTCGATATCATCATCCCAAGGGATAAAGCCCTTGTGCCTCACTGCACCGAGCAAGGTTCCACCAATTGCAAAATACCGTAGCCCGTGTTTTTCGCATATCTGCTGAAAGAGGAATAACAGCTCCAACTCAACCGCCCAGACTTTTTTCATCTTTTCGTCCACCGGATAGCCATCACGATATTCACTTTGTAAAAATCCATCCGGTAACTGCACTGTATTCTCCTCAATTTCGATCTGTTCCCAATCAGAAGATTGTTTCACCTTTTATTGATTATACTCTTGTTCAGACACGTTCTGTAAAATCTCGTAGAATTGTCTTCCGGTCTTCTCCCAGCTCAACGTATCCAGATACGCATTGGCATTGATATCGCGCAGTGCCAACAACTCCGGCGTCGCGATGCATTCCTTCAATCTCAAGTACAAATCCTTCCACGACAGGGAGGTAAGCAGCGCACAATTCTCCGGAAAAAACTCTGAGAATGTTCCGTCCTCAAACTCAATCAGCGGAAGTCCCGTGGCAAGCATCTCGTAGGGAATCAGCGAGATATTGCTAAGCGATGCTACCATACCGAAATCTGCTTCTGCATACAGACGGTTCAGTTCCTCCTTATTCAGCATGCCGACATTGACCCCGTTTTTCGTGATGAAGCTCTTCGCTTCGCCAAAATAACGGATATCCAAGGTAATACCATCACGTTGCTCGAAGGTCTCCTTTACTTTGCCAAGCATGTACTGAATGATACTCGGCAGACGTTTGCCGTAATACTTGAGGTAGACTGCCATAACAAAATTTTTCTTCTGCGCATACGCGGCGTAATCACGCTCCACGTAAGGATATTCGCTCCGCTCGCAGGGGAATTCCACACAGTCAATCGGTGATACCGTCTCGCAATGCTTCAATATCTCTTTTTTGTTCCACTTCCCGAGGCTTACCATATGAAGCCCCTGCTCATAGGTCTTTTTCGCCATCAGGTATTTGTCGCCGAACGGATAAAAATACGGTTCAAAATCCTGCACAAAGTACATGTGGTAGCAGTTAAATTTCTTCACATAATGTACGGTATCCCAGCCGGTTGCGATTACAACATCCGGCTGTTCTTCGGGATTCTTTACCATCCGGATGACATCCTGTCTGGTGTAGAGCTCTCCCTGATACCCGGCAAGATTCGAGGAGGCACACAGTTCCATCTCCTCTTTGCTCTGGGTCTTATACACGCCGTATCCGACACGGATTCCCAGCTTCTCGAGCTCAGTTCCGATACGGAGCACCGAAGTCTGTCCTCCGGCAAAGCGCACCATGCGTGTAAGCAAAAACAGCACGGAGCGAACCTCGCCCGGTGCTTTGTCTGTCACTGTATCGATATCATAATGATCCATCAGTCCGGAAATATACTTCCAGTCCGCCGTCGCCTGCACGCCATGCGTCAGGCTCAGCAGCGCTCTTTTTCCTTCCCGGATGATTGCTTCTGTCTTTTCCATCGTCTCTATCCTTTTTCTCTCTTAATACGTATGCATGCGACGCTCATAGAGCTGTGCTATCCGTGCCGTCTTACCGTATGCTGCCACACGCCCGTGCTCCAACAGAATCGCCTTATCACAAAGCTTTTTCACCTGAGACAGGCTGTGGGACACGAACAACACCGTGGTTCCTCTGCCGAACATCTCCTGAAGCTTATCTTCGCACTTTTTCTTAAACTTTGCATCACCGACAGCGAGCACCTCATCTAAGATAAGAATATCCGCCTGCATTGCCGTGGCAACTGCAAAACCAAGACGCGACTTCATACCGGAGGAGTAGTTTTTCACCGGTACATGGATAAAATCCTCCAGCTCCGAAAACGCTACAATCTCATCGAATTTTGAATTGATAAACTTACGGGAATACCCAAGCACAGCACCGTACAGATAGATATTCTCCGCACCGGTATACTGACGGTCAAAACCTGCTCCCAGCTCCAGCAGCGGAACGATTCGTCCCTTCGTCATCACGCTTCCCTCGGTCGGCTTCAACACGCCGGCAAGAGCCTTAAGCAGGGTACTTTTTCCGGCACCGTTCAACCCAAGAATTCCGACATGGTCACCCGCATTAATCGAAAAGCTTACGTTCTTCAATGCCCAGAACTCGTTATAATTCAACTCGCCTTTGAGTGCCTTTATCACATACTCCTTCAGATCGTCTATCTTCTGTTCGCTTAAGTTATACTTAATCCCAAGGTTATCTGCCCTAATTACAACTTCTTTCTCCAAAACAAAGATTCCTTTCTAAATATGCAGGATAAACTTGTCCTGCTTCCGATAGAACACCAGAACTCCGATTAACAGCACGCTTGCACCAAATCCCAGTGAGAACCATACGAAAAACGGGTCTAACGGCTGTCCGAATACTGCATTACGGAAATTTGCAATCACCGCATACAGAGGATTCAGCTTTATCAGCCACTGTTTCCAATCACCGGAGAGCAGCAGACGGTCTGCCGGATAGAAGATGGCAGACACATACATGATAATCATCAGAATAACGCCCCAGAGATACTCCGTATCCCGGAAGAAAACATCCAGTGTTGCCAGTATCAGACCCACGCCCGTCGTCATAAGGAAAAGTGCAATCAACGGCACTACCGCACCAAGCAGATAGTGTGTCGGCTGTATCTTCATCACGATGGTAACCGCAGCCAGTACAAGCAATGATATCAGAAAAATCACAAAGCTGGACAGAGAAGACGCAAGGGGATAAATATACTTCGGCACATAGACCTTGCGCATCATGGCACTGTTATTCCGTACCGCCTTAAGCGCGGAACGCGTTCCGCCGGAAAAGTAATTATACATCAGACGTCCGATCAGCACGTATACAGGAAAATGCTCGATTGCGCGGTCGAACAGTGTCGAAAACACCACTGTCAATACAATCATCGTGAGCAAAGGCTCCAGCAGCGTCCACAAAATTCCAAGAACGGAGTTGCGGTACTTCAGTTTAATATCCTTCTTTACCAGCTCCAACAACAAATATCTGTATTTTTTAAAGTTTTCTACTACCTGACTCAATCCTATAACCTCTATCCTGTCTCAATGCACCTGATTTTATCCATCTGCTCAGGCATCCCAAGACCTATTCGCCGCCGTTTTCTGCTATCTCAGCGGTGCCCTCTGCCTCACTTATCGTCAGTTCTACCGAGGCGAGCTTAACCTCAACGCGATCCGTCTCCTGTGCTCGGATTACGGCATAGTATACACCGGGCTGCTTGTATTCCGAGCAGTCAATGTATGGCTTGAGACTCGTTGCATTGACCTTTTCCAACAACTCCGGAACTGCCATCACGCGCAGATTCACCGTTACGTCCTTGAACTCTGCTGTAAGATTCTCCTGCATGTTACGCAGTTCTATTGCCCCGGTAAACACAGAGATATCCTTAGATTCCATCCGCTCAATATCTGCCTTTACCGATACCTTATCAAGTTCTTCTACCAGAATATACTTGTTACCATGCAATTCGTTCAATGCTTCCCGGATATCCAGCTCTGTCTCAACATCTGCACGGACATTGTCGATATCACAGATCAGGTCAAGCTGGAATATCTTATCAAGTTCTCTCTTCTTTCCTGCAATCAGCACAGTATGTGGTGCATACTCAATCCCGACGCAATCATAGTTATAGAAAGGATTTCCCTTCGGCGTTACATTGATGTTAATCTGCTTGGTCGGCAACAGCGTCATAGATACCTGTACCTGTTCGGAAGACAACGACAGCTTCGCAGACTCTATCACATTGCCATTCTCATCATACACAATCGGTGTGCCCGTCTGGACGAAAGAATCACTGGCACCGTTTACATTGACAAGCACTGCAATCTTGGCTATCTTGGCAATCTGCGTCTTGGAGCCTGTAATCGTAAGGAGATTCGGGCTCACGATACTCTCTGTAATGCAGTGACCGGGAGCAACCGTACCGTCCGGAACAACCGATACTGCAAAGCTCTGGGTATCCGAATCCTCCAGGCTCAGCATCATCATAGCGGTTCCGTCTTCGGTTCTCTTCTCCAGTATCTCCACTTCAGTCTCATCATAGCCGGTGCAGCTTACGACAATCTCCACCGCATTCATCTCTGTCATCTTAACGACGTCTGCCACTGCCGAAAAGTCCTCCACGCCCAGCTTCTCTGCTACCGAACGCTTCGTGCGTACCTTGACCGAGATGGTTTCTCCGGAAACAACCTCAAAGATTTTCCCTACCGAATCCATCGCCTCTTCATTTACCAGCTTTACCGGGATATCCTCAATTACCTCTGTCGTAATCGGGTCGGTAAGACCGTTAATGATAATCCACAAAAACACGGCAATAATCAGCGATATTATTTTCATTCCGATATTCCGGGTTAAGCGCTCTTTCATTTCTTCTCTCCGTTCTTTCGACTCTTTCCGACACGTCTCAACATACGAGTCAGTGTTGTAGCTTCTACTGTCTTGTTCTGTACAATTCGTAAACTGTTGCGAAGCATATCTGCGCTCACATTGCGAAGTATCTCTCCTCTTTGTGCAATGGATACCTTTCCGGTCTCTTCCGATACGATGATGGTACAGCTATCGGACACCTCACTGATGCCTACGCCGGCACGGTGACGGGTTCCGAGCTCTTTGCTGATTCTCATGTTGTCCGAAACCGGAAGATAACAGGTCGCCGCAGTGATGCGGTCTCCCCTGATAATTACTGCTCCATCGTGTAACGGAGTGTTGTGTTCAAAAATATTAATCAGCAACTGGCTGCTGGTAACGCCATCAATCGCAATTCCTGTCTTCTCATAATCGGCAAGCGGAGTCTCACACTCCAGAACAATCAGCGCACCGGTTTTGGTCTTTGAGAGTTCAAATGCCGCCGTCACCAGTTCTTCCAGCGTCCGGTCGGAAAATCTCGCCTTCTCCGACGGTGCCAGATAGTTCAGCGGATTGAGCACATTTCTCTGTCCCAGCTGCTCCAGTGCATTTCTGAATTCCGGCTGGAACAGGATGATAATCGCGGTAATACCGACCGTAATCGTATTCGCAAATATCCACAGAATTACGTTGAATTCCAGCAGATACGCTACAATCCAGGCAAGCAGCAAAACAGCAAGACCCTTAACGATAATCCAGGCTCTTGTCCGTTTAATCCACTTGCCGATACAATACACCAGTATTGCCAGCAATAATATCTCAATTATGTCCGCCGGTCTTACGGACGGTATGGCCATCCTGCTGAAAAACTTCTGCAGGAAATCCGCAATTTTGTCCATCATACGCTTTCCTCATCTTCCGGCTCTTCCATCACATCCTGAATCACCAGAGTTTCTTCTGTTACAGCTTCCTCTTCATCCTTTGTTTTTCTTCCGCGTAAGAGTCCTACAAGCCACTCTTTCCGCTGTTGCTTTTTCTCCTGCGCACGTTCCTGCGCTTCTCTGGTCCGCTTTTCCATCAGCTTACGGTCCATCTCCCCCGGGTCGAAGAAGTCATCTTCATTTTCCAGACTCGCATTGAAGTACGACTGCTCCGTCACACGTCTGATATTGAGCTGGGGCAGTCCCACCTTAATCTTCGGCACTGCTCTTACATAATAGTAATAATCGTCATCCTCGAACTGTACATGCTCTACCGCAGTGTAGTCCAGTACCCGGATAAAGAAATAAATGATAATCACCAGAATGCCGGCAAGAATATGATACAGCACGGTTGCCGCCATACCGATCGGCAGCTCGTAGCGTGAGTTCATCAGTACATGTCCAAACACCGATGCTACTACACCGACCAGAACGGCAATCTCGAAGGAATAGTCAAACTCCAGCTTTCTTACCACATATACCAGTGTCAGTACAGCTGCGTAGACCGCAATGGTAAAAAGCATCTCTTTATTGCTTAAAAGATTATCCACTACGTTGTTTACCAGAAGCATAATGTTCTCGGTATCCAGTCCGTCCGGACTAATCTGCAGCGCCGCTGCATTCTGTATCACACTGATCATATAGTGGAAAAAGATTCCACAGGCAAGCGGCAGTATGGTCACCGGCGTTGCTACCAGTCCGAGCAGCAACGGAACCAGATACGGTACGCGGAACAGGAACAGTACCGGAACCGCTACGATAACGTATCCGTACTTCGGTGTGAATCTAAGGAAGAAGCAATACAACACCAACAGAATCAATGCAACAAACACCGCCAGTATCATATTGACATAAAAGACATGTGCTATCGTCAGCAGCATGCATATCAGTGCAAGAATCGACGACGGAACAAACGCACATACCAGTGCAAGTCCTACCGTAACGACTCCGCTTGCCAGACGCGCATCATAACCGATGACTGTGTTCAGGGTACGGATTACCAGAAACGACAACAAAAACTTAAATATCGGGTCTATCAAAAGCTGCAGCTTCTGGTACAATTCACAGACACGGGCTCTGAATTCCAAAATAGCCATTAACATAGTTCAGTCCGCCTTTCATTCCTCATAAAAATAATCTTCTGCTTCGTCTGCCATCTCCTCTTCCGACATCATGGCAGGGTCTTTTTCTTCTTTGTATATCGCACGCAGACGCTTGAGCATCTGATAATACTTCGCAAGCTTCTTTCGTGAGCGGTTATACTTTACGGTATAGCCGATACCGGCAAGTCCTACAAAGACCAGTACCAGTATCAGATAGATACCAAGCATCGTCCGTCCAATCGCTGCATAATCCAGCTTTACCGCCTCCGCAATCAGGTATTCCGAATTGTACAGTATCGTCAGAAATACCAGAATCAGATATCCGAACGTAACTGCCACAAGTGTCTTCAACATCTGATATCTGACGTAATCCAGACGATAGTATTTTCCCAGACGAATATCTTCTTTTCCGTCTTCCTTTTCGTATATTGCAAGTTTTGTCATCAGTCTGACTTTACGATTATTCAGCATGATGTCACCCCATGTTTCGTATTGATAAAGTAATTCAATTTATTATAGCATAGTTGG
The DNA here is from genome assembly GCA_045533585.1 of Lachnospiraceae bacterium. Classification (GTDB taxonomy): domain Bacteria; phylum Bacillota; class Clostridia; order Lachnospirales; family Lachnospiraceae; genus SZUA-448. Next base: position 10,361 of record JAZSIB010000017.1, read on the forward strand.
CTTTTGATTTCGAGTACTTTTTTACAGTATTCCACGTTTTTTCATATGGCAGACGCCGTGTTTCCTATCTCTGATATAACATCCGCGCCAACAACACCTTTCGTTTCTCATTTTATGCAGTTCAACTATAGTTTTACTTGTCATTCTGAAAGTTTTATACTATACTATGTTTCATAGTTTGAATTCTAATTAGAAGCGCAATTTAATTAAAATTCATCCTCTGTGTTATTCCACTTTTATGTCATCAGAAAGGAATTCATAACATGCCTAAAAAAGCTAAAGTTGTTGTACATCCCGCATTTGAAATCGGCGAGATTTCGCCGCGCCTGTACTCTGCCTTCTTAGAGCCCATCGGCAATATGGTGGACGGCAGTATGTACAATCCGAAGCACCCGACCGCTGACAGCAAGGGACTGCGTCACGACTTCATCGACGCCGTTAAGAAAAGCGGTATTCCGGCAGTCCGTCTCCCCGGCGGCAACTTCGTATCCGGCTGGGACTGGAAGGACTCCATCGGACCGGTTGAAAAGAGAAAAGCGCACCTTGACCTTGCATGGCGCCAGTACATCTCTAACGCTGTCGGCCACGACGAATACCTGCAGTGGTCCGAGCTGACCGGCACTGAGCCGTTCTACACGATCAACCTCGGCACCGGCGATATCAACGACGCGATTTACTGTATCGAATATACCAACCACGAAGGCGGCACCTACTGGTCTGACCTGCGTGCAGAATACGGTCACAAAGATCCGTACGACGTTAAAATCTGGTATCTTGGCAATGAGATGGACGGTTACTGGCAGATTGGCTCATATAAGAAGGACCCGCGTGCTTACGGCGTGCTGGCAAACGAAGTATCCAAGGCAATGAAATGGGTAGATCCGCGCATCGAGACAGTTGCCTGTGTTTCCTGTTCTCCGAACATGCTGCACTATCCGGAATGGGATAAGACCGTATTGGAAGAATGCTATCACACCGTGGACTATATCTCCATGCACCACTATCATTCCGTACTGATGAATGATATCCCGACCTTCGTAGGCGCATCCCGCTACTTCGAAGACTATATCAACACCGAAGCAGCGATGTGCGATTACCTGCAGGCGAAGTTGAAGTCCGATAAAAAGATTATGTTCTCCTTCGACGAATATGCTACCATGATGCGCCCGGCAGGCGAAGTACATTACGGCCGTGGCGAATATCTGCACTACAAGGCACACTACCATGCAGACCCGAACCGCAAGTATATCCGTCATGACCCGGACAATATGCCGTTCCGCGGTCCGCGTGGCAACGACATGCTCGGCGCATTGGCAAACGCGTCCACTCTGCTCTGCTTCATCCGTCACGCAGACCGTGTAAAGA
>JAZSIB010000012.1:0-5742 GCA_045533585.1 Lachnospiraceae bacterium
AGATAACGTGTTTTCGCCTGAAGAGAGGAGTTGTATTAATGGATTGGGTTGTAGTAGTAGATGATGAAGTGATAAATCTAAAGATGGCAGGAACCATTTTGAGTAAAAATAATATGCGCGTGACTGCTTTAAAATCCGGAATGGAGCTTCTTGAATATGTGAAAATGAATCGGCCGGATTTGATTTTGCTGGATATCAAGATGCCTGGTCTAAACGGTTTAGAAACACTAAAAGCGCTAAATGCCCAGACAACGCCTTCCGAAAGACTTCCCGTTATCTTTCTTACAGCAGATGAAAGTCAGGACTCGGAGATGCAAGGTCTTCAGCTGGGAGCTATGGATTTTATTAAAAAACCCTTTGTACCTGAGGTACTGGTGCTTCGGGTTAGGCATACGATTGAATTGGTAAGACTGCAAAAGCATCTCGCAGCAGAGGTTGAACGGAAAGTGCAGGAGAACGAAAGATTGTCTCTTCATGTTGTTCAGGCGTTAGCGGAGGCCATTGACGCAAAAGACACATATACCAATGGTCATTCCGGCAGAGTGGCGGAGTACGCAAAAGAGATTGCCAAAAGGTATGGTTATACAAAGGAACAACAGGAAGAGATATACATGATGGGGCTGTTGCATGACGTGGGAAAAATAGGGGTTTTAGATACGGTCATCAATAAGCCCGGGAGATTGACGGAGGAGGAATTTGACCAAATCAAAACGCATCCTATTATGGGTGAACGAATATTAAAGAAGATTCGTGAAATGCCTAAATTGTCCATAGGTGCCCGCTGGCATCATGAACGATATGATGGTTCCGGATATCCGGATGGACTTGTCGGAAAGAATATTCTGGAAGAAGCACGGATTATTGCTGTGGCAGATGCCTATGATGCTATGACCAGTCACCGAAGTTATCGTGATGTACTGCCGCAGGAAATAGTAAGGGGAGAAATTGAAAAAGGAAAAGGGACACAGTTTGAGCCTGTATTTGCGGACATTATGCTGCAAATGATGGATGAGGATCCAGAGTATACTATGAGAGAAAAATAAGAGTGAAGAGAACTAAACGGATAAAATAGGAGTATGGAAGAGGCGTTCAGATTAAGAAAGAGGTATTGTATATGAAGACCATCTGTAAGAAAATAAAAGATCTTTATATTCTTCTTAGCAGGGATATTATAGAGGGTAAGCAGTATGAACAGAAATTGCGGGCAGGTTTGTTAGTGGGACTGGCCATTACTGTAATATCAAGTATTACAACAACTTTGAACGTAGTGGGCCATAGAGGATTTGTGACGGTTACGACGTTCTCGCAAATTGTAGGAGGTATTATTGTTTTAGTATGGATTAAGAAATACAAAGATATAAAGGTTCCTACTATTTCGATGTTGGTAATTTGCATCATAACATTTTCATACTATATTGTCAGTGGAGTGAATGCAGGAACGTCTATTCTTTGGATATTTTTGGTTCCTTTGAGCATAGGTTATTTTGGTAATGTCAAAATTGGTATATATAGCGGGATATATTTTGAAGTACTAATAGTATTGTTGTTTTATACACCGCTTCGACGTTATTTTGGAGATATTTATTCAGAAATGTTTATGAATCGTTTCCCGATATTGCATTTCTTGTATCTGGTTTTGGTGTATATATGCATGATTAGTTATCACTTGTCCATTTTGACACAGAAGGATAATGCGGAGGAACTACGCAAATCAAAAGAGATTGCGGATAAAGCGAATAAAGCCAAGAGTGAATTTCTTGCTAATATGTCCCACGAAATCCGAACACCGATAAATGCTATATTAGGTATGAACGAGATGATTTTGAGGGAAGGTTTATTGAGAAGTAATATGATATACTTGAAATCGGAAGAGGCTAAGGAAGCATTTTACAGTATTAGTATCTGTGCGGGAAATATTGAAAGTGCGGGAAACAGTCTTTTGACCATTATCAATGACATTCTTGACTTCTCCAAAGTTGAAGAGGGAAGGATGGAAATCGTACAAGGCAACTATAAACTTAGTTCGGTAATTAATGATGTAAGTAATATGATTCATTTCAAGGCTAAGGATAGGGGATTGGAATTTACGGTAGAGGTGGATTCGTCAATGCCTGATGGTCTGTGCGGTGATGAAGTGCGTCTGCGCCAGGTGTTGCTTAATGTGTTGAATAATGCCGTTAAGTACACTAAAAAAGGTAGCATATGCCTACGTATCGGTTATGAATTTTTTACTGGCAAGGGAGAAGAGGAGGAGATTTGTCTTCTTGTTTCTGTTCAGGACACAGGAATTGGTATCAGGCAGGAAGATATTGATAAACTGTTTATGAAATTTCAGCGTGTGGATATGCAGCAGAATAAGACGATAGAAGGAACCGGACTAGGACTCACAATTACGCAACGTTTATTGGAACTAATGGGCGGCAGTATTTGTGCAGAAAGTGTATACGGAGAAGGCTCAACATTTACAATCCGTCTCCCGCAGAGAGTGGTGTCGTCTGAAACTGTCGGAGATTTTCAAGAGAATTTTAAAAGAAGTATACAGGAAGCAAAAGAATATAAAGAATCTTTCCGTGCGCCTCAAACGCGAATTTTAATCGTGGACGATACTTATATGAACCTGACAGTGTTGGTTGGACTTCTTAAACGTACAGAAATACAAATTGATACAGCTGTTAGTGGTGCGGAGGCTATTGCGAGGTCAGAAGAGAATCAATATGATCTTATTTTGATGGATCAGCGAATGCCAGAGATGGACGGGACAGAGACAATGTTACATATAAAGGAACAGGGGAATGGATTCAATCAGAATACACCGGTTATCTGCCTGACGGCAGATGCTGTCAGAGGTGCACGGGAACGGTATCTGGCACAGGGATTTGCAGATTATCTGACAAAGCCGATAGACAGCCAGAAGCTTGAGATGATGCTAATGAAGTATCTGCCGAAGGATAAGGTGGTTGTCAACAGAGAGGAACGGCGTACGATTGATGAGCATCAGGAATCAGGGAAAGAGGAGTTGTTTGAAGTACTGAATATAATAGGAATCGATGTTCAGACAGGGTATCATTATTGTCAGGATGATCCCCAGATATATGAAATGTTGTTGCGGGAATATGTTAAGGGTGCAGAAGCAAAGCAACATGATTTACAAGAAGGTTATGTTACTCAAGACTGGAAGAATTATGCAATACATGTACATTCGCTCAAAAGTACATCTCGGATGATTGGAGCAACGGAACTATCCGAGATGGCTGCAAAGCTGGAAACGGCAGCAGATAAGGCGCAGGTTGATATAATTCAAAACGGACACAATGGCATGATGGAACGTTATATGTCAATTGTCGAAGCAATCCGTCAAGTGACTAAGACAGAGGTCGGCGGAAGAATAGAGAATACCGATGACGAGATCCTTGAATTCTTCCCGGAATAGTATAGCATTTATACCGTTAGAGCTATTGTAAAAAATCAGTGCCTTTCACGGTATATACTTCTATTGTGGAAAGCGGTAAGGCAAGAAAGTATAGTGTAATGTACATGACAGACAACAATTTCTCAAGGAACTATGCACATAATTGCAACCATATCCCGGCCGGTGCAAAGTTGTATTAATAGATTGTCATAAAGAGCCACTTTGGTGGCTCTTTTTTGATAGTAAAAAGTATTTGTACTTTTATTAAGATAGGAGTAGAATAGAGAAAGCAAAAGAGAGAACAGTACACCGTACTAAGGAGGACTATATGGCTTGGAATACTAAGAAGTTTGATAATTACAAAGCAAGCGCAGAGATCGAGAACATGGGACAAGAAAAACGAATGAACCTGCTCCTCAAGAAGATGGTACGGGCGATGATGGTCAGCGGCATTGTTCTTTTGTTTTCGGTTGTGTTTAACTTATGGCTCAGCGGTGCACAAAATGCCAGAGTAAAGATGTTGCAGGCATTGGACCAGTACCGCCTTGCTTCTAAGGATCTTTCGTTTGCTGCCCAGTCATTTGCAATTACCGGAAAACAGCATTATCTTGATATCTATGAGAATGAAGCTAACGTAGATATGAATAAAGAAAAAGCCTTGGAAGTGCTGAATGACTCGGACATGAAGGGTGACGAGTGGGAGATGCTGAACAAGATTATTGCCGACGAAGATGCAATGCTTCCGTTAGAGGTGTCTGCAATTGCATTGGCAAAATCCGGAGACTATGCCGGGGCAACCGAGATTGTATTCGGAACGACATATGAGGATTTGTTTGAAGCTGCGAGTCGTGATACGGAAGAGTTGATTTCTGCAATCCAAAGAAGAAAGACAATACAAATTGATATTTTTAGCAAAATACAGATTTTGTTGCAGATCGTTCTTGTAGTTGCATTGCTGAATGTTGTGATGCAGTTTGTGCGGATGTTTATCTTTACTACCAAGAAACTCCTGCGCCCGGTGATTCAGGTGTCAGAGCAGATGAAACATATGGCAGATGGTGACTTTTCTGCACCGTTTGATCTGGAAGAAAATGATACTGAAGTCGGCACCATGGTAAAGTCGATTAACTTTATGAAGCGTAACATGGGAGAGATGATTGGAGAGGTTACCGATATTCTGGAGCAGATGGGAAATGGTGATTACCGGTTTGAAACATCGGCCAATTATATTGGTGAGTTTAAGGTGATTGAAGAGTCTCTGCAGACAATCAGGACGAAGATGCATGAGACCTTGAACACCTTGCGTGTTGCTGCGGATCAGATTAATTCCGGTTCTGATCAGCTTGCCGGCGCGGCACAGGACCTTGCAGAAGGAAGTCTGGTGCAGTCGGCAAAGATGACAGAGCTGGTAAGTGCGATGAAGCGGATGTCCGACGGCATGGAAAACAGCGCAGCAGTTGCACAGGAGTCAGTAAGTATTGCAACGCAGGCCGGACAGGCATTACAGGTAGGCAATACTCATATGGAAGAACTGAAGATTGCCATTGTTGAGATTAATAAGTGTTCCGAACAGATTGGTTCGATTATCAGTGCAATTGAAGATATCGCAGAGCAGACAAATCTGTTGTCATTAAATGCCGCAATCGAAGCAGCAAGAGCAGGGGATGCCGGTCGTGGTTTTGCTGTTGTTGCAGAGCAGGTAAAGAAGTTGGCAGAAGAATCATCAGCAGCCTCCAGCAGAACTGCTGCACTGATTGAAACGACAGTTCAGGCGGTGGAAAAGGGTATCCTGATTGCGGATGAGACTACAGCAAGCATGGGCGAAGTAATGCAGAATGCAATGGATGCCACGCAGAAGATGGGACAGATTGCAGAAATGCTGCATGACGAAGTGGACAATATGCACGAGGTAAATAAAACAATCGCAGTCGTAACGGATGTTGTAGACAGCAACTCTGCAACTTCAGAGGAAACTGCGGCTGTCAGCGAGGAACAGAAAGCTCAGGTTGAGATGATGGTGCAGTTGATTGAGTTTTTTGAGATTTAATAAAACGGAACAAAAAAGCAGGAGCATTAAGCTCCTGCTTTTATTTTTGAATTAACGTTCGAACAATTAGTCTTCGTACGGCTTCATGCACTGGATGGTACCGTCTGCATTGTACTTAATCTCACGGAACATTACGCAACGCTGATGGTTAACACCGCCGGATAGTGAAGAATCGTGGTAGAACAGATACCACTTGCCTTCCCATTCAACGATGGAGTGGTGGGTTGTCCAACCGATAACCGGTTCTAAGATACGACCGCGGTAAGTGAACGGACCCATCGGGCTC
>JAZSIB010000281.1:0-5075 GCA_045533585.1 Lachnospiraceae bacterium
TGCACAACCTTCGTGGCAAAGCATCCGGTAACGAAGCCGTTGCTGCATGTGATTGAGCGTTCGGAAGAAAAGCTTTCCGAAAAGATTGATGAGATGGTAGAGCGTGCGCTGGCAGAGGTTGAAGTTATAATGATAAATTGACAGGTCGAGAAAATGACGGAAGTAAGTTAAGCCATAGAAGGCCTGTCTGAAGAAGCAGAGATTGCAAAAGAAAAAGGGGCATGCAAAACTGCACGCCCCGATTCGATATCGTTTGAATTATGCTTCGTACTTCTTGAGTACAGTAAGGATTGCGTCGATATCACCGTCTCCGTGGATGGTTAAGTCGATTGCCTTGGAAAGGTCAAGACTGAAAATACCCATGATGGACTTTGCGTCGATTACGTATCTTCCGGATACAAGATCGAAATCACAGTCAAACTTGGTAAGGTCATTCACGAAAGACTTTACTTTGTCGATAGAATCTAACATTACTTTGATTGTAGTCATGATTAAATACCTCCTAAATATACCCTTTATTTGCAGTGGCACTGTAGTATGTATTGATGTGTCCTGCATCTGATTAAATGGTAAATGTTTACGAAGAAATTGTCAATATGCAAAGTAGATAAAAAATCCACAGAAAAACTGTAGTTGACAAGGAAAAATTTCGGTATATTTGCAAGAAGCAGCATTTGATTCGTGAAAATGCATCCAAATACCGAAGAATGGAAGGATGAATTTGGAACAAAAGTTAATTGGAATACGTGTTGCATTTTTAACACTTGGATGTAAAGTGAATTCTTATGAGACAGAAGCGATGATTGGATTGTTCTCTGAACAGGGTGCCCAAATCTGTTCATTTGAGGAAGAGGCGGATGTATATGTGGTAAATACCTGTACGGTTACCGGAATTGCAGACAGAAAATCCAGACAGATGTTGCATCGCGCGAAAAAAAAGAATTCGTCGGCTTTGGTAGTTGCTGTCGGCTGCTATGCGCAGGAGGCAGGGGAAGCATTGTTGGAAGATGAGGCGGTAGATCTTGTGATTGGGAACAATCAGAAATCCCGAGTGGTAACGTTGGTGGAAGAGAGGTTGACGAAAGCGTCTCAGGATACAACACGGACAGCTCTGGAGGATCTGTCGAAGGACAGTGCATACGAAGCATTGTTTGTGAGTGATATCAGCGAGAAGACAAGAGCATATATAAAGATTCAGGATGGTTGTAACCAGTTTTGCAGTTATTGCATCATACCGTATGTGCGAGGACGTATCAGAAGCAGGGCGGCAGAGGATGTTATCAGAGAGGTCGAGGCGCTGACAGAAAAAGGCTATCAGGAAGTAGTGCTGACCGGGATTCATCTGTCTTCTTACGGGAATGAATCGACACCCGGTAATACACTGGACGGAACGAAGTTGTCGGAACTGATTCTGGCGTTAAATGCATTGCCGAAGCTTCGACGTATCCGGCTGGGTTCGTTGGAACCGCGTATCGTAACAAAAGAATTCGTGAGCCGGTTAAAAGATGCAGAAAAGCTTTGTCCGCATTTTCATCTGTCCCTGCAGAGCGGCTGTGATGCGACATTACGCAGGATGAATCGTAAATATACAACGGCAGAGTACAAGGCAGCGTGTGACTTGCTGCGAGAGGCTTTTGATACTCCGGCGATTACTACAGATGTGATTGTAGGATTCCCGGGAGAGACGGAAGAAGAGTTTGAAACGACCTATCGTTTTCTGGAAGATATTGCGTTTGCGCAGATGCATATTTTCCGATATTCCGTGCGCAAGGGCACCAGAGCAGAGCGGATGCCGGAACAGGTTCCGGAACCGATTAAAGCAGCACGAAGTGACCGTTTGTTGGAGCTGGAAAGAAAATTACGCAGAACGTATCTGGAAGGTATGATGACAAAAGAGGAAGAGGTATTGACAGAAGATCTGATTCAGATTGATGGAAAAACATACCGCAGCGGTTATGGAAAACGTTATATTCGTTATGCAATGGATGCAAATGGTGTCGAAGAAAACAGAATTATCATCGGCAGCGGAGAATGTTTGCTGAATGAAGATTGCATTCGATTGAAATAGTATTTGCTATTTCAGAAACATTATATTAAAATATTAAGCAGAATGCTGTTATTGTCGATAGTATAACAGTAGGATACGAAACAGAATTGGCAGAGTACATTTGCAGAAAAGAGGATGTCATGCAGGAAAAATCTCATACCCGGTATTTTGAAGCACAAAAAGAGCCAGAGCAGAAAGTGTTGGATATTATTGACACGGTTTATCTTGCATTGACAGAAAAGGGCTATAATCCGGTGAGTCAGATCGTTGGCTATGTGATGTCGGGAGATCCGACGTATATTACGAGTCACCGCGGAGCGAGAAGTCTCATTATGAAGGTGGAACGTGATGAGATACTGGAAGAATTGTTAAAGGATTATATCGAGGTACACTTAAAATGAGAATTATGGGATTGGACTACGGTGCAGCGACCGTAGGCGTTGCGATTAGTGATCCTCTCCTGATTACCGCGCAGGGAATCGAAGTAATTCGCAGAAAGCAGGAAAATAAGCTTCGACAGACATATGCGCGGATTGAAGCACTGATTGAAGAATACGGGGTCGACCGGATTGTGGTTGGCTTTCCGAAACATTTGAACAATACCATTGGTGTCAGAGCAGAGCTTGCGCAGGAATTTGCAGCGGCTTTGGAGAGAAGAACCGGTCTCGAGGTTGTACTCTGGGACGAGCGTCTGACGACGGTGGCAGCACATCGGGTGCTGGACGAAGCAGAACTGCATTATAAGAAAAAGGCAGAAGTAGTAGATAAGCTTGCGGCAGTATTGATTCTGCAGGGATATCTGGATTACCTGTCCATGCAGTCACAGAATCACGAAACGAAAGAAACAGAACAATAAATTATTATTTGTAAGGAGCTTGCGAATCAAGTGGCAGAGAATCAAGCTATAGTAAAATTCCTCACTGAGGATAATGAAGAAATTCAATTCTGCGTGCTCGAACAAACCACGCTGAATGGGGTAAACTATCTTCTGGTTGCGGAGGATCCGGAAGAGGATGAAGCAGAGTGCATCATTCTAAAAGATCTCTCAGAGAAAGACGCGGCAGAAGCAGTTTACGACATCGTCGAGGATGACAGGGAACTGTCCGTACTTGCCGATGTATTTGCTGCATTATTGGAAGATGTAGAGATAAAGAAGGCCTGAGGCTGCCTCTTAAGTATGTGTTTGCGCGCCTTATAGTAACGGAGGTGCATTGAAAAATGAGAAAGAAAAAAACAGACATGGTATCCGATGCAGTAGCGGCAGATACCATGTTTAACGAGCTTGCAAAATTATCGGATGAAAATGCAGAGGTTCTGAAGATCATTCCGCTTGGCGGATTAGAGCAGATCGGTATGAATATTACTGCATTCGAGTACGGCGACAGTATTATCGTCGTTGATTGCGGCTTGGCGTTTCCGCAAGATGAGATGTTAGGTATTGACCTTGTGATACCGGATGTGACATATCTCAAGGAACGTGCAGATAAGATTAAAGGATTTTTGATAACACACGGACATGAGGATCATATCGGTTCTCTTCCGTATGTCTTGAAGGATATTCCGGCACCGATTTATGCGACGAAGCTGACGCTTGGTATTATTGAGAACAAGCTCAAAGAGCATAATCTGGTAAAGGCAACCAAGCGTAAGGTGGTAAAATACGGACAGACCATTAATCTTGGCTGTTTTCGAATTGAATTTATCCGTGTGAACCACAGTATTGCCGATGCGGCTGCACTGGCTATCTATACGCCGGTCGGAACGATTGTGCATACCGGAGATTTTAAGGTGGATTACACACCGGTGTTCGGAGAAGCGATTGATGTACAGCGTCTTGGTGAAATCGGTAAAAAAGGCGTGCTTGCACTGCTTTGTGACAGCACGAATGTACTGCGCCCGGGATTTACCATGTCGGAGCGTACGGTAGGAAAAACTTTAGACAATATTTTTGCCGAGAACAGCAAACATCGGATTATCGTGGCGACGTTTGCGTCCAATGTTGACCGTGTACAGCAGATTATCAATTCGGCAGCAAAGTATGGAAGGAAAGTAATTCTGGAGGGCAGGAGCATGGTGAATATCATGACTACGGCCTCCGAACTTGGCTATATTACCTTCCCGGATAATATACTGATTGATATCGAGCAGATGCGCAATTACCCGGATGAACAGATTGTATTGATTACGACCGGAAGTCAGGGCGAAGCGATGGCCGCTTTGTCGCGTATCGCAGCTTCCCTGCACCGGAAGATATCCATTAAGCCGGGTGATACGGTCATCTTAAGTTCCACACCGATTCCTGGCAATGAAAAAAGCGTATCCAAGGTTATTAATGAATTATCCCGTAAGGGAGCGAAGGTTATCTTCCAGGATACCCATGTTTCCGGACATGCCTGTCAGGAAGAGATTAAGCTGATGTATGCATTGCTGCGTCCCAAGTTCGCGGTTCCGGTACACGGTGAATTCCGCCATCTGATTGCTCACGCGGAATTGGCAGACAGTATGGGTGTTGATAAGAGAAACATCTTTATCCTGTCATCCGGTGATGTGTTGGCAATGACGGGACAGGCAGCAAAAGTAATCGATGCGATACCGTTGCAGGAGGTTCTGGTTGACGGTCTGGGCGTGGGCGATGTCGGTAATGTGGTTCTGCGTGACCGCCAGCTCTTGTCTGAAAACGGATTAATTATTGTGGTGGTAACGCTTGACCGGTATTCCGGACAACTACTGGCAGGACCGGAAATCGTATCCCGTGGCTTTGTATATGTGAAGGAATCCGAGGATCTTTTAGGCGAAACCAGAGAGCTTGCTTATGAAGTGGTAGAACACCATATCGCCAGAGGAAATACGGATTGGAATCGAATGAAAAACGATATCCGCGATGCTTTAGGTGAGCATTTCTGGAAGAAGATGAAGCGGAAACCGATGATTTTACCGATTATTACGGAAGTCGAGTGATAGAGCAAAATCCACAGTATGGAAGCGTTGGAAGAACGGATAGGAGTAGGAATGAGCAAATCAAACACAT
>JAZSIB010000054.1:0-2798 GCA_045533585.1 Lachnospiraceae bacterium
CAAGAGCGGGTAAGCGTATCGGAGGCGGTTTCTGTGGCAAAAGAAACTGTGGAAGAACAGGAAATGAAGTTGGCGTTTGCACAAGCAGCAGTAACGGTGGACGCGGAAGAGACAGCAGATACAGAGAAGACAGAAGAAACGGTAAGCGATGAAGGGATTGCAGGGTAGGAAACAGAGGGGTACAACGGATGAAGAAACGTGAAATCATTCTGGACTTCACTTCGCTTCTGGATGTAATACTGATTCTGCTGTTCCTGATTCTGTGCTCCATGAATGCGTCAGCAAAGAAGGATGCAGAACAGATTGCGGATTTGAAGGTACAAAATGAACAGTTGACGGAGCAAAAGCAGGAGCTGGGTGAGGCAGCAGTAAAGCTGGAGAACGAAAAAGGACAGCTGACAGAGCAACTGAATGCATTACAGGCAAAGAGTGAGGAAATGGACAGGGAGATAAGCAGTCTACAGGCACAGAATAAGGAACTGCAGCAGCTTGCAGATACCTCGGTGGCATCGGCCAAGGCAGCGACACAGCTCTTGGAGAAGCTGCAGGAGTTGAGCGGACTGAATGCCATCGACCAAAAGCAATATGAGCTGTTTCTTGAGAATATTTGCCGGATTGAGCTGCGTTGTGTGGCAATGCTCGGAGAAAAGAAGACCAGCATTACGGTTTTTGTTGATGACAAAAAACAGGAAATCCTTCTGGTCGGACAGGGGGAGCTGTCGTTGGAACAGGCAGCAGACGTACTGCGGACCTATCTTGATGCGACAAGGGCGGAGATTGCCATCGTTTCCATGGTCTATAACGGAAGCAGCAATATTTATCAGAATATCTACGAAGGATTGCCGCAGGTGATACTGGAGTTGGCAGAGGAGTACCGGGCGAAGAACTTTACTATCTGGTACGAGGCAGTGGATTTGCAGAGTATTAGCGGAAAGCAGATACCATAGATTATGAAGCAACAAAGGATTTCCGGAAGAGAAAGGAGCACTTATGAGAGACGACAAGAGACACCAATCGCAGGAATTTGACCCAAAGAGACACGAATCAAGACCGCATGATCCGCAGGAACAGCCGAAGCGTCCGGATCCGGAGCAGGAGAAGAAGGACAAGAAAAAGAAACGCCGCAGAAGAAAAAGGCGTCTTATCTTCTGGCTGGTTGTATTGTTGATTCTGCTTGGGATTTTGCTTGGGCTTTTATATGGTGGTAAGATGGGACTGGGAAACGGTCTCGGATTTTTACCGGGCTCCATAGCAGAAATGTTTGGCGGTACACAGGGTGGAGGCGAGGATGAGAAACTTCCGCAAGCGAATGCCGACAACAAGCCGACTTCTGTTGCGACCATTACACCGGAACCGACGAAGGAAGCAGAAGGTGTTACCGCACCGGATGCATTTATTACCGTAAGTGAAGACAGGATATTGTTGAATAGTACAGAGCTGGATATCGATGGTCTCAAGGCGCAGTTGGAGAATGCGTACAAAGGTGGCAAGGTTACCCTGATTGATGATTACGCCATCAAGGATAGCTATGAAGCCGTAAAAAGCTTGTTGGAGACGCTGGGTATTACGGAGTATGAAGAGAAAAAAGCAGACTGATATGCAGTGAGGTTACTGCATGGAAAGAAGCTGTCGATAGGAAAGAAAGTAACAAAGAACAGTAACGGAGGGAAGAATCGTGTTTGATCAGTTAACGGAACAGGATATTCAGAAGATGAAGGAAGAGGTCGAGTACCGTAAGCTTGTAGTGCGCAAGGAAGCTCTTGAGGCAGTAAAGGAAGCGCGGGCGCATGGCGACCTGAGTGAGAATTTTGAGTATCATGCAGCGAAGAAGGATAAAAATGCGAATGAGAGCCGCATCCGTTATCTGGAGAAGATGATAAAGACCGCAGTAATCGTCAAGGATGAGTCACAAGAGGACGAGGTTGGTCTGAACAATACGGTTACCGTGTATTTCGAGGACGATAAGGCAGAAGAGAAGTACAAGATTGTTACTTCGATTCGCGGCAACTCCCTGAAAGGCTTAATCAACATGGAGTCACCGATGGCAAAGGCTCTGATGGGGCACAAGGTCGGAGAGCGTGTATACGTTAAGATTAACGAGAATGCCGGATACTATGTGCAGATTAAGGCAATCGAGAATACACAGGATGAGAACGAGACCATCCGGAAGTTTTAGAATCGGTTGAAATGTAAAATAATAGAGGATATCCCAAATCACTTGTCGGATGAGGGATATCCTCTTTTCATATGAACAGATAGGTCAATTAGCTGTTTTTTCTTTTTCCAGGGCTTCGAACAGACCGTTGATATAGGTGGCACCGAGGGCACGGTCGAACAGGCCGTAGCCGGGCTTGCCGGTCTCACCCCAGATCATACGTCCGTGGTCGGGACGTACATATCCGTCGAAGTTGTTGTCTACCAGAGCTTTTACAATCTCGTATACGTCGAGAGAACCACAGGAGGACAGATGTGCTCTTTCTTCAAAGGAGCCGTCTTCCATAACTTTGACGTTACGGATGTGCATGAATGCGATGCGGTCCATAGCGGCATATTTGCGAACCATGGCAACGACATCATTGCTTGCCGCACAACCGAGACTTCCGGTACAGAGACAGAGGCTGTTTGCCGGGCTGTCTACAAGCTTCAGGAAACGGTCAAGGTTGGCTTCGCAGGTGATGATACGCGGAAGTCCGAAAATCGGATACGGTGGATCATCCGGATGGATTGCCATGCGGATACCGCATTCCTCGGCAACCGGAATTACCTTCTTGAGGAACTTCTCGAGGTTCTTCCAGAGC
>JAZSIB010000048.1:0-5667 GCA_045533585.1 Lachnospiraceae bacterium
GTAAAGTTTCTGATAAAGTTGCCGATATAGGAGTTGTAAGGCGCTAAGCCTATGCTTTC
This sequence comes from Lachnospiraceae bacterium, assembly GCA_045533585.1. GTDB lineage: Bacteria > Bacillota > Clostridia > Lachnospirales > Lachnospiraceae > SZUA-448. The sequence goes on from JAZSIB010000048.1 coordinate 60, forward strand.
CAAAGGTTTGTGCAATCCCCAATTGCACAAATCCCCTTAATATATTGTTCTAAACCCCAAAAGAACAGGCACCTGTCCCCAACAGGTGCCTGTTCGCCTTTTCCATTTTCTCTTTTTGCAAAACTTTATTCCTGATTCCGGTATTTCGTCAATCTTACCCTGCAGGCAAATTCTTCATTTACCTCTACGCCTTCAGTACACCGGTATTCAAACGCCACGATATAATCGCCTTTTTCCAACACCAGCGGTTCAAGCGTAGTCAATGTCCAGTCTGCCCCGCTGCCCGGATCATAAACTACCGTACCGTTCGTATCTAACAGCTTTACGCCACAAAGGCAGTCCTCATTTCCGCCCTCTACCGAAATATGTATTGTAAACTCGCCGTCGTCAGAAACACTCACATCATAGGTATTGTTTACATTTCCGGTTACCGTATAATGGTCGCTTACATCAAAGTAAGAAAACGAATCAGAAGCCTTCGCTACATCTTCCATACCAAGCATCTCGTACAGCTCATAAGTGTTAATATCTTTCATGCCGTATATCATCAGGCCAAGTCCGGTAACACCGATGACTGCCGCAAGAATCATTGCTACAAGAATCTTTCTAATGGTAATAAATCCTTCCGGACGCTTTACCGGCACCGGTCTTTGAACCTGTTCTGCCGGTTCTTTCACTTCAGCAACTGCCTCACTGTCTGTAGCTTCTTCCTTGTTCTCTTCAGATACTGCTTCCTGCTTCTCTTCTGCCGGCTCCGCCTTCTTCTCATGAATCAGTGCTGCACCGATTAATAATAACATCGGTGCCATAGCCGCCAGCATAACGTATACACCGACAAATGCTGTGGACGACGATATCATCTCCGTCGATGCCTCTATCATCTCTTCACTCACAGCTCCGCCTGAAGTCGAGAACATCGAAACTGCACTTAACGTATTGTTTGCAAAATGGATTACCATCGGAAGCAGGATGTTTTTTGTCTCCACCATAACATAAGCCATCACTGCACCCAGAATACCGGTTCCGAGGATACGCACCGGATCCATATGGAAGAGACCGAATATCACACCGATTGCAGCTACTACAACGACCTTACTCTTTACATCGCGGAAAGTATACTGAATCAGACCTCTGCAAAGAGCCTCCTCACAGATTGCAGGACTCACTGCAACAATCAAAAATCCTACCACCGGACCAACGCTGGTAACAAAACTGTTCAACGCCGAACTGGTGCTTGCCATCTGCTGCGGGAACAGATACATAATTATCATATTCACGCCCAGCATCAGTAACAGCCCACCGCCCCAGATTACCAACGCACCGAATATCTGACGGATTTTCGGCAGGCGGATAGAAAACACTTCTTTCAGGTTCCACTTCATCACAACGGCAGGCACTACTGCCATCGCAAGGAGAATCAACTCCGTAACCACCAGACCTGCCATACCGAGTGCGCTCTGAATCGGTCCGAATGCAAACAACACAACTACCATTACAACCGCGAACCAGATAACACCCATCCACCAGCGCGGCTGCATTCTTACACTTCTCTCTTCTGTACCTCTCATCGTTTCCATCATTCCCTCCATTCTCGGAAAACTTTATTTAGCACATTAACGTGTTTAGTTTACTCCACAATCTTTTCTATGACAATACAATTAACTACCAAAAATGTGCATTTCACAACAAAGAAAATCCGCAACGGCAAAGCCGCTGCGGATTCGTTTACTTTTTCTTTGCTTTTTTCTCTTTGTCCAGCTTATCAGCCGCATTCTGCGCTTTGTCCTTCAGGCGAGCGAAGAACTTTTTCTTCTCCGGCTTGGTATCCAGACCGCCGCGCATGCCCTTCACATCGATGATGTAAATGCCGTTCATCACAGCCTTTACTTCCTTCTTTACGGGAATCAGATCGAAAATCTTCTCCTCGCACATCAGGCTTGCCACCTTCGGGCCAATCTTTGCCTTAACTACCGGCACCTTGGCTCTTCTCAGATACTTCGGTGTCTGATCCACTACAATCTGCGGGAACCCCGCTTCTGTCAGCTTCATCCGCTTCTTGTCGATTACCAGAATCGAAATGGTCTGCGCTCCGGCTCTTAACTCTGCCTGAGATGCTTCTGATTTTGCCTGTAACTTCTTACCGTATATCGATAACGCAATCAGTCCTCCAATCAGAACTGCCAGCACGATTAACGTAACAATCAGCCATGTCTGCATAATAACAATACTCCTCTCCTAGTTTCTTCTCCGATATAAATTCCGATTGTGCTACAGTATAGCACAGATTATTCAAAATGAAAAGACAGAAATAAATTAACTTACTTAACGAATCTCAGCCAACATGTCTTCGATTCTGCCACGCACCAGTACGCCGACTTTCTTCCGTTCTTCTTTCGAAAGTTCTTCAATCCGAATCGGTTTGCCATAGTAAACTGTAACCTTCTTCGCCTTAACTCGCGGAAACTGTGCTTCAAAGATATCATCGTTCTTCCACATTGCAATTGGAACGATCGGGCAGCCGGTCTTTTCCGCCATCTTGAAGCTGCCTTCCTTAAACGGAAGCATCTCTTCTTCGTAATTTCTAGTGCCCTCCGGCATAATACAGATGGAGGTTCCGTTCTTGATATGCTCAATTCCGGCAAGTATCATCTGAAGTGCCTGTTTTACATCTGCCCTATCCAGGAACAGGCAATTGATACAGGTCATCCACCAGCTTAAGAAAGGTACCTTCTTTACCTGCATCTTTGATACAAATCCGGTCTGCAACGGCACAGTCGAATAGATTACCGGAATATCAAAAAAGCTTCTGTGGTTACCGACAAACAGTACAGCTTCCTTCGGAATATTCTCCAGTCCTTTTACCTTAATTCTTACACCCGCCATCGCGAGAATCACCTTGAACCCCCACTTTACCGACTTTTGGCCGACCTTCGCCCGGATGTCCGGACGTTTCGTTCCAATCAACAGGAGCACAAGATACAAAGGAAATGTTACAATAAAATACAACAACAGTGCGAGCACCACCAAAATCAGTCGAATCAAAACAGTCCTACCTTTCCGAACCCGTCAAACCCAGGCGACAGTTACATAAATGTGCCCAAAACAAACAAGCCCCATTATGCACGAAATCCGCATTTCTGTCAACTAACTCCAACTGATTTCTAAGTGATTTCGCCTGCTTTCTTCAATGCAATCTTCGTAATGACCGGACCGGTCAGTTCATAAATAACTGTACCACAGAGGATAATGGTACGAATCTTTGCGCCAAATTCCGGCACCACCGTCATTGCTGTGGTCGCAAGACCAATCGCAACACCGGCCTGCGGTACGAGTGTGAATCCCAGGAACTTCTGTACCACCGGCTGCGCCTTTGACAGCTTCGCACCACCCCATGCACCTGCCACCTTACCGATAACACGGAACACCACATACAGGATGCCGATCACTCCGACTGCCGGAATAATGGAAAGATCCAGTTCTGCTCCTGACAGAAAGAAGAACAACATAAACACCGGCGGAGTCATACGATCGGTCTGCTGGAACACCACGTCACTCGCTTTTGAAGTATTCACCAACACCGCACTCATCATCATACACGCCAGAAGCTGAGACCAGCCCAGGCTGTTGCAGATACCAAGACAGAGGAAAATCATTGCGAAGGTAATCGCAAGACGGTTTCCACGCCCGGTAAAATACTTTACAAGGATCGTAAATACAATACCGAGCACCGCACCGATAAACAGCGCTCCTACAATCTCAAGCACAGGCTTTCCCACCGTGGTAACAAAGGAGAATTCTCCTTCTGCCTGAATTGCCTTTGCTGCCGCAACCGACAAACCAAAACACATCAACGCCGCTGCATCATCCAGTGCTACAACCGGAAGCAGTGTATCCGTTACCGGTCCTTTTGCCTTATACTGTTTTACTACCATCAGAGTTGCCGCAGGAGCCGTCGCTGCTGCAATCGCTCCAAGTACCAGTGAAAATGCAATATCATGTCCGGTCGCAATCAGGATTATATCCACGCAGATTACGGCACCAACCGCCTCCATAACCGCAATAATCACAGGAGCCTTTCCTACCTTCTTCAATTCGGATAGTTTGAACTCCGCGCCGATGGAAAATGCAATAAATCCAAGCGCCATCTCCGGAATAAAGGAAAAAACCTCAACCATCTCTGCCGGAACCAGTTTCAGGCAATACGGTCCTACAATCAAACCAAACAAAAGATAACCGGTTACATTCGGAAGCTTCACTTTTTTCATTACTTTGCCGGAAGCAAGGCACAGGAAAAGCGCCAGGGCAAGATACAAATACTGTTCAATCATTATTTTCCAAGCCCCTCTACATACGTCAGTGGAATTGCAAACATAATACCGGTATTCGGTGCTTTCAAGTCTCCGATCACTTCCTTAATGATTGCACGGGTAGCAATCACCTGCTCATCCGTCTCTACAAACAACATAATCTTGCTGGTCTCGCGTTCTTCATCCGCAAGCACACGGCGCAACATACCGAACATCGGCAGATCCTCCATATTTACGATTGCCTCTGCCATACCGGTACCTTCCAGAATGGTCGCACCTTTCACGCCACCATTTGCAAGATGTTTCATCAAATCATCATACAGTTCTACTTTTTTCAGAATCAATACTAATAGCTGCATATTACCACTCCTTTCAAACCGCGCATATCATACTCCCACAACCGTCAAAAGTCAACAGCGAAAAACAACAAAAGCGGACAGCTGAACCCGTCCGCCTTTGTTCATTATTTTCTTATGCGACCATCTTATATCCTTCTGCAAAGCTCCTTGCTGTACCGTGTTTACAAAGCAAGGTCTACATGCTGCACCGTAAACGCTGCTCCCGTACTCTCTTTCAGATATACGCCGGTGCTTCGTATCATACCGTTGATCTGATTATCTTCCAGACTGTTCAGACTGAATTCCGTTCCGACTTTTCCGAGGAATATCGCGCCGACATCCGCCTGCTTCAAGTCAACCAGCTTGTTGTTTCCGTCCGCATCCTTCGTCCATACCTTCAAACGATTGAACACCTCGTCGTTCTCGTCAATCCAGCCGTTCTTATCGGCATCATACGCCGCAAGGTCTGCAAAGCCGTCCCCGCTCTTTGTCCCGAACAGTTCCGTACCGTCATTAATCTTTCCGTCACCGTTCTGATCCAATGCGAGGAAGCCGGAACCTTCTCCGACAAACGATATCGACTCTTCCGTTCCGTCTGCGTCAAGATCAAAGAAGAACTTCTGATCCGTAACCGTCGCGCCCTTGGCGTCCAGATTGATGACTAACGGGTCGCAGAATATCTGCTCAGTCGTATCGGTGATGATGGTTTCCTCCATGAAGCTTCTCGACATCTCAAGGTCTACCCTGAAATCCAGACTTCTTCCGTCAGCCGTCTGCACGATACCGGTTGCAGAGAAGCAGGTTACCTCCTGTTCTGAGAAAAAGGACGACGTCACCACGGTCCGTTCAAACACAGTTCCCGTCCCCGGTGCAGCGGAGCCTACGTTAATCGCCCTACCACTACTGAGCAAGTCGCTCGGAAGCAACAAGTTTGTTTCCGGAGTTTCTTCCGTGCATGCCTCG
>JAZSIB010000233.1:0-2053 GCA_045533585.1 Lachnospiraceae bacterium
AGAGTGTACCGCTGGCACTGTTATTCACTTTAGGACTGCCATTAATCAGCGCAATTTTCATAACACGATACCCTCCAATTCTTTTACTGATTTATAGAAGGAAACACTCTTCACCAAACCATCATAGTTATCTGCGTTTGCCTGCAACAGTTTTTTGGCTGTTTCTTTCTCGGTGTCGGTAATATTTTCTCCGTAAAGATGCGAGGATAGGGTAATGACATTTTTGTACCTTCGTTTATGGTGCATCTTTCCTTTTCGCATAACAAAATCCGGATTGATGTAGGAAATAGCTCGGTCTTGTACCGTTTTTACAAAAGGACTTACGCTGCCGTAGCAACAACGGCTGACCAAAATCAGCTCCGTACATTTGCTCATGTCGATACCGGTGCTTTCATAACCATCATGAATCACGCATTTTCCCGGTGTTTTTACCCAGCAACTAAAACAGCCGATGCAATGATGCATCTTTCCGTTTGGCTGAATGAGCTTGTATTCACCTTCGACCGGAATCTTAAAATCTTCAATGTCTGTTATAATAAGTTTCATTAATTTCTTACTCCTTCAGTACAGAATCTGCGCTATATTCAGAATATCGATGTATCAGAATTCGTTTATTAACAGCAATTGTTGTGCCATAGGAAATCAGCCCTGATTTCGTTCCCAGAAGACTCCGTTTGAGAAGCCCTGAATGCTTCTGTCTTCCTCTGCCATGGCAAGGCGCTGTTCTGTCCACATGGCATATTGAGCTTCCTGTTCGATTCCGATATAGTGGCGGTTCAGTTTCTTGGCAACAACACTGGTGGTGCCGGAGCCAAGGAATGGGTCAAATACGATATCGGATTCGCAGGAACTTGCCAGAATCAGTTTTGCAATCAGCTTCTCCGGTTTTTGCGTTGGATGAGCGGTGTTTTCTGCCATGGACCAGAACGGAATGGTGATATCATCCCAGAAGTTTGACGGGCAGGTGTCGCGGTAGTTTCCGGACTCGGTTTCTGTCCAGTCCTTTGGTTTGCCGTCTACGCGGTAGGGTGCAATTACCTTTTTTCTAATCTTCACGGCATCAAGATTAAAGGTATATTCGTTGCTGCTGGTTGCAAACCAGATGTCTTCCATGCCGTTCTTCCAGTTGGCTTTTGCACCACGGCCCTTCTCACGTTGCCATGTGATACGGTTTCTGACGTGGAAAAAGTCGCTTAGTACATTGCCGATAATCAGGCTGCTTTCCCAATCGCAACAAACATAGATTGAGCCGGTGTCTTTCAGAAGCGGCTTTACGGCGCTCAGCCATTCACGAGTGTATTCTTCATATGCTTTCGTAGTTTTTTTTGCAAAGGTAGTGCCGTTAAAGGATTTGGTAAGGTTATAAGGCGGATCGGCAATGATGAGGTCGATGCTTTTCTCGGGAAGAAGAGCACAGACTTCGAGCATATTGCCGAGGATGGTCTTGTCGATGACAGAATCAAGCGTGGGTTGTTTTTCTGTAACAGTAATGCAATGTTCAAGGAAAACTTGTCCTTCGCTTATGGGAGTGTCGATTGTTTTATTGCGGCTTGCCTTGTCTTTTTTCATAAATACCTTTCATTCCGAGAGCATCTTTTGTTGCACCGGATAAACCTGTGACATTCTTGACACGTAATTACAGAATTCGCGAACCCGAAATAGTTATTTTTTATCAAGAAAGTTGATGGTTGATAAGATAGTACTTGAATAATGAGCGCAGAGAAATCCGCGCCCATGGGAACTACAATTTATTTTGTTGTAGAATAGTTCTGCACGTGCCTACACAGCGCTTCGAAGGTCTCGTCACTGATGTCGTGTTCCATCTTGCAGGCGTCTTCGCGTGCGGTCTCCTCGCTGACACCGAGAGAGAGCAGGAACTGGGTTAACTGTTTGTGACGTGTGTACATATTATGAGCAATGGACAGGCCGGTATCGGTCAGGGTAATAAGTCCGTCCTTGTCCATTTTAATGTAGCCGTTTTCGCGCAGGCGCTTGGTCGCATAGCTGACGCTGGGCTTGGTAACATGCAGATGTTCTGCCACATCAATGGAAC
>JAZSIB010000002.1:0-4151 GCA_045533585.1 Lachnospiraceae bacterium
GTAATACGTCGGATACTCCTGATGTCCCGGCTGGAAATAGAAAATCTTACCGTAGCCGCGAGTAAAGGTACAACCGCTGCGGAACACCTCTCCGCCTGCAAACCATCCGGTAAACACTACATCATCCGGCTTCGGGATATCAAAATATTCTCCGTACATCTCTTCCTGCGGAATCTCAAAATACGGCGGAAGTCCCGCTGCTATCGGATGGGTCGGTGCCGTACAGAATAAACGCTCACGGTCTCCGTGCTTCCAACGAAGCGTCATCGAAGTACCTAAAAGCAGTTTCACCGGCTTGCTGCCATGTGCGGAATGAAGCGGAATAAAGCCCATACCGTTCAGTACATGACGCTTAATGCGCTCTGCCACTTCGTCCGAAAACTCATCATGCTTTACATGACTCCAGAAAATCAAAACATCGGTATTATCCAACACCTCTTCGGTCAGTCCGTGTTCTCTCATCTCGAAGGTCGCTGTCTGTACCTTCAAATCTTTATCTGCACGCAGCCCCTTTGCAATGCAGCCCTGAATTCCCTGCTGATAAATAATCTTTACCATTGCATCGTTCTGCTCATGAAAATGTTCGTTCCAAACTGTTACACGAATCATATCGTCCTCCACATATTACACGTTCCAAAATCGGTAGGGGTATCATACCATAAATATGCAGATAAAACAACCTGAATTACAGCCTTTTTTGTGTCATTTCTTATCCTTCACTTACGGAATACTGCTGTTGCAGACGCTTAATCTCCATCTTCATTTCATCTACAACCCGGTTCGGTCCGGCAATCTTTACACCCTCTCCGAGTGCCATCACCCAGGATAAAAAATGCGTACTGACTGCTACCTTTACCTTCGTCTTAAACCAACCATCTTGCTGAGGCACCATAAACACATCCCGCCCGAAGCGGTCAATGATAACACCGGCAAAACTGTTTTTGCAGAGAAGCGTCACCGTCTCCTCCCTGCCGCCAAACATACCGAAGGACTTTCTCGTATACGCTGCCGGGTCAAATGCCCGGAATGCCTCCTGACCCTCGCGTGCCTCGCCGGTTGTCCGTATCTGTAACATCTTGTCCACACGGTAATGCCGTATCTCCTCTGCCACACTGTCGTAAGCAATCAGATAATAGTACTCGTCATCCCATGACAACGCCCACGGACTCACCTCATAACGGGCGCCGTCCCTTCGAAGCTCTGCTTCCTTCTTCACATTCCACTGGAAGTACTGAAAACTAATCTTGGAATTCTCCCCGATTGCAGCATGCAGGATATCTACATTATAAAAAATCGACTCGTTTTCCGTCTTTACACGCTCCGCCACAAATACCTGTCTTTGCAGCTGTCCTGCCTCGTAGCGGCTGGCAAGCTTCTCTATCTTCTTTATCAGCTCGTTGGACTTCTTCGCGGTAATGAACTTCGCCGCCTGTACAGAATCCACCAGAAGTTTCAGCTCCGCCAGTTCAAAACGCGGATTTGGAGCATAGTACACATAGCTTCGGTTTTCCTTACGCATCAGCACATCCAGCCCGTAAGTACGCAGACTTTCGAAGTCATCATAGATGCTCTTACGTTCTGCGGTAATCCCATGTGCCTTCAATGCATCCAATATCTCCTGCATGGTAATTCCGTGTTCCTCATCGGTGCGTTCCAACAGAATATCCATCAGATACAGTAATTTTAGTTTTTGATTTGCAGACTTTGGCATATTCGTATTCACTCCTGCTCATCGGATTGTCCATTGCAGACACTGCTTTACTCTCAGCATATTTTTTCGCATCACTGCGACACATTCGCTTAATATAACGCCGCATCAATCAGCTTCTTCGTATATGCATGCTGCGGCGCTTCAAATATCTGCTCCGTCTTTGCATTCTCCACGATCTCGCCCTGATACATTACACAGACGTAATCACAGACTCTGCGGATGACCTGCATATCATGTGAGATAAAGATGTAACTTAATCCTTCTTCTCTTCGAAGGCGCAGCAGCAGCTCCAGAATCTGTTCCTGTACCGTCACGTCCAGTGCAGACACCGGTTCATCCAGTACAATCAGCTTGCGGTTCAATACCAGTGCAAGTGCAATCGCCACACGCTGGCGCTGTCCTCCCGACAACTCCGAAGGAAATCTTTTTTTATAGCGGAGCGGCAGATCTACCTTGGTCAGGATTTCGTCCACACGTTTCCCGCGTTCTTCCTCCGTCATCTCAGGACAGGCAAGACGAAGCGGTTCCTCCAACAGCCAGCCGATCCGTTTCGACGGGTTCAGACTGCCGTACGGATCCTGGAACACCATCTGCGGCGTTCCGGTTCCCAGACGAATCTCACCTTCTACCTGTGCCTGCAGACCGACGATAGCCTTCGCAAGACTTGATTTTCCACTGCCTGACTCTCCTACAATACCGAGTATCTCACCCTCTCGTACATGGAGTGTTACATCCTTCACTGCATGCTTACGCTGTGCCGGACCGAACAAGCGCTTCTTTTTTTCTTTGTAGAATACATTCACAGCGTCAAGCTCAATGATATGATCAGACTTTACTGCTCCACCTTCCGTTTCTGCATTACTACCGAGTTCTCCAAGCGCAGCATGCAACAGCTTCTTCGTATAGTCCTGCTGCGGCGCTTCAAAGATCTGCTCCACACTTCCCTGCTCTACCATCTCGCCCTTACACATCACGATAACACGGTCGCACATCTTGCGGATAATACTCAGGTCATGCGAAATAAACAGAATCGAAATCCCGTATTTTTGATTGATTTCCTTCAACAGCTTCAGTATCTTCGCCTGAATCGTTACATCCAGCGCCGTTGTCGGTTCATCGGCGATCAGTAACTTCGGACGCAGTATCATCGCCATCGCAATCATCACACGCTGACGCATGCCTCCGGACAGCTCATGCGGGTATTTGCCGTACAACTGCTCCGGTTCTTTGAGCCCTGCATCGCGCAATGCCTGCAAGACCATTTGCCGATTGATTTCTTTTCGTTCCCGGCGTCTGCCACGCTCTGTCCAACCTTCTTCCGCCTCTGCCTCTCCGTAACAGAACTCCGGATGCAGTTTCAACATTTCCTCCATCTGCTTTCCGACCGTAAACACCGGATTCAGTGACGTCATCGGCTCCTGAAACACCATCGACATCTCGCAGCCACGCAGCGCCCGGTATTCCTCCGGCGATAGTGACGTCAGTTCCTTGCCGTCAAAGAACAGACGGCCTTCCGTAATCCGTCCATGCTCCTTCAACAGCCCCATAATCGCAAGTGCCGTCATGCTCTTGCCGGAACCGGATTCCCCAACTACACCGAGAATCTCACCTTTATGGATAGTAAAGTCAGCATCCTTCACAACCTCGTCCCATACGCCGTCCTCGTGAAATGCTACCGTCATATGCTCTGCACGCAGCAGAATATTGCCGGTGCCTGATTCTGTTCCTGTTGCAGTGCTGTTCACTATCACCTCTGCATCACTTGTCTTTCTATCAACAGCAAATGCCGGTGTTTCCGTCTTCTCTTCTGTATCCTTACCCTTTGCGATCTTACTCTTCGCCCTCTTCGCTGCTTTCCTTACCGCACCGGTCTTCCCAAGCGCTTCACTGATTAAGCTGAAACCAAGCACCGTCAATACGATTGTAAGACCCGGCGCAAGCGCAAACCACGGAGCCTTCATCAGATATCCCTGCGCCTCAGCCAGCATACGCCCAAGGCTCACGTCTGTCGGCTGCGTACCGATGCCAAGATAAGACAGACCTGCCTCTGCGAGTACCGCATTGTTAAAGCCAATCGTAATTGCCGATAAGAGAATCCCCCTGGTGTTCGGCAGAATATGCACAAACATGATACGGAGCGGTCCTGCTCCCATCAGCTTTGCATTTTTTACATAATCCCGTTCCTTCTGCGCGATGAATTCACTGCGCGCCACTCGGGCAAAGCTTGGTATAAACACGATTCCGAGCGCAACAATAATCATATATTTTCCGGAGCCGAACACGCTCACCAGCACCAGCGCAAGCAGTACACTCGGGAAAGACGCCAGACCGTCATTCACACGCATCAGAAGCTCGTCCAAAGGTCCTTCGACATATCCGGTCAGTGCACCCACAAAAATTCCGATACCCGCACCGATGGCAATGCTTGCTGCCCCGACCA
>JAZSIB010000010.1:0-8957 GCA_045533585.1 Lachnospiraceae bacterium
CATCTCGCCGAGCAGCGTCGGTGTAATAATCTGTGTCTTCTTGTTCAGGTTCAGATACGAGATTTTCACCAGCTTATTGAGAATCTCCGCCCGGGTTGCCGAAGTACCGATCCCGCTTCCTTTTATCTGGGCACGCAGTTCTTCGTCCTCGATCAGCTGTCCGGCATTCTCCATGGCAAGAATCAGCGAACCGGAATTGTAACGCTTGGGAGGTGAAGTCTCCCCTTCTTTTATCGTAAATGCCCTGATATCCAGAAGCATTCCTTTTTTCAGTGCTTTTGCCGCATCAATGAATTCAAGACCGAGGCTCTGCTCCCCACTCTCGTTCTCTGCATTCTCCTGTGCACCACCCTGCTCACTTGTACCTGTATCCGCACCTGTCTGCGTACCATTCTGACGCGCCGGCTGTGCCACCTTAAGGTATCCTTCCTCCTGCAGTGCCTTGAAATTTGCAAAGAACTTCTCGCCTTTTATCTGCACCGTCAGACTTAGCTTGAGGTATACCGCCGGTGGGAAGAAGATACTTAAGAATCTTCTCACAATCAGATCATATACACCTGCTGCCAGCCGGCTCAACGAAGTCTTTGCTGACAATCCCTGTCCGGTCGGTATAATGGCGTAGTGGTCGGTAATCTGTTTATCGTTCACATACTGCGTTTTTTCCAGTCCCTTGTATGTGCCTGCCTTCTGTACCTCTTCAATCAACGGACGGTATTCCGGCAATTTGCTTAAACCGCCCAGATTCTTGGTGATTTCTTTTGCAACTGCCGTAGACAATACACGTGCATCGGTTCTGGGATAGGTCACGAGCTTCTTCTCGTACAGTTCCTGTGTTATCTTCAGCGTTTCATCCGGACTAATCTTAAAACGTTTGGAACATTCATTCTGTAATTCTGCAAGATTGAACAGAAGCGGTGGCTTTTTCTTTTCCTTCTTGGTCTCAACGGACAGAATCTCGGCTTTCTGCGGAGTGTTCGCATTACTGGCTTCTCTTCCGACAGCTTCTGCACCGGTTGTATTTTCTTGTTCTGCTTCGTCCTTGGTTATTCTATCCGCTCCTAATACCGCCGTATGACTTGTCTTATTGTTTTCTGTCACGGTATCATATTCCGGTTCATATGCCAGCAGGTCAGCAATCATCTTCTTTGCATCCGTAATCTCCAGAAACCCATTCTCCTTATACAGCTTCGGAGACAGATAATACGCCGAACCCTCAACCGCACGGAATTCCCCGTCAAAGCTGATTCCGTTCTCCTGCTGCGAAAAACCGGCTGTCACACGGTAGAACGGTGTCTTCACAAATGCGCGGATTTCCCGTTCCCTGCGCACCAGCATACCAAGGACACAAGTCATTACCCTCCCGACAGAAATGGCAACACTCTTGTCCTGCTTTAAGAAGTTCCGCACGGAATCCCCATATTTCAAAGTAAGAACGCGCGAAAAATTAATACCCATAAGATAATCTTCCTTCGCACGCAGATATGCGGAAGAAGACAGGTTATTATATGCGCTCCAGTCCTTTGCTTCACGAATTCCTCTTAGAATCTCTTCTTCTGTCTGTGAATCAATCCAGACTCGCTTCCGTTCCTTTTCTTTCGGAACCGCTGCCATCTCATCTACCAGACGGTAAATGTATTCTCCTTCACGTCCGGAGTCGGTACAGATATAAATCCGTTCCACATCCTTACGGTTCAGCAGTTCTTTTACAATATTAAATTGCTTTGCAACTGCCGGTATTACCTCATATCGGAAGGTCGGAGGAAGAAACGGAATCGTAGTAAGACTCCATCGCTTCAGTGCCGGGTCATAAACCTCCGGATAACTCATGGTTACCAGATGTCCTACACACCATGTCACGATAGAACTCTGAGACTCCATATAGCCGTCCCTTTTTCTGAAATCCTCTTTTAACGCCTTCGCAAATTCCTGAGCAACACTCGGTTTTTCCGCAATATATAAATGATACATGGAATGACTCCTACGTGTTTTTTCAGATAGAGTTTACCAAATATCATCTCCTATTACCAGTACTTTTTTAACGGATGGTTCCTGCTAAGGAGCATCCGTTTGCACACATCCGTCTTGGCTGCATATACTGAATCAAACGCGGAATCGGAGCTTTTCATGCCTTCTGTTACGATTACACAACTCCCCCCGGATGCCAATCCGGAGGAATATGGCGAATTACGTTTTTCTGTTACCGATGCTGTTAACAACCGCCCGGTATCCGGTGCCGGGATTGAGATTACAAGCATTGATAGTCCCGAAACCATTCTGTATTCCCTCACCACCAACCCGCAGGGAATCAGTGACACGATTTCCCTCCCGGCTCCGCCGGTCGGACTCAGCCTGGAACCGGGAAGCATACAACCCTACAGTGAATATATCTTTACCATTCGCTCCGATGGATATGAGCCTGTTACCATCAACGGTGCAGAAATCCTTCCCACCGTAACTGCCCTTCAGTTCATACAGCTGATACCTCTTACCACGGCTCCTTCCGGTTCTTCCGAACTCTTCGTCATCCCACCACATACCTTATATGGTGATTATCCGCCTCCGATTCTGGAGGCTGAAACAAAACCGGTAGATGAATCCGGAGAGATTGTACTGGAATCTGTTGTTATCCCGGAATATATCGTAGTACATGACGGCCCGCCAAACTCGGACGCAGAAAATTACTATGTTCCCTACAGGGATTACATCAAAAATGTAGCCTCCAGTGAAATCTACGCAACCTGGCCTGAAGCAACCATCTATGCCAATATACTCGCGATTCAGTCCTTTACCCTGAACCGTATCTACACCGAGTGGTACCCCTCAAGAGGCTACGACTTTACCATTACCAGCTCGACCGCATATGACCACAAATGGATTCCCGGACGCAATATCTTTGATACCATCAACTTTGCCGTAGATCAGATTTTTACTAATTATCTGTCCCGCCCCGGTATCCGTCAGCCCATCCTGACACAGTACTGTGACGGGCAACGTGTCTCCTGCCCGGACGTCATGTCACAATGGGGCTCCAAAGACCTCGGCGAACGTGGGTACTCTGCCATTGAGATTCTCCGGTACTATTACGGTGACAATATGTACATTAACACCAGCAGTATCGTATCCGGCGTCCCCTACTCCTGGCCCGGTTACACGCTAAGCACAGGCTCCTCCGGAGCTCCGGTCCGCACCATACAGGAGCAGCTCAATGCCATATCCAACGCTTATCCGCTCATCCCAAAGCTTGCGGTTGACGGCGTCTTCGGTCCTCTGACAGCAGAATCGGTACGCACCTTCCAGAGCATCTTTGATCTGCCGGAGACCGGAACGGTTGATTTTGCAAGCTGGTACAGAATCTCTCAGATTTATGTTGCAGTTACCAGAATTGCCGAATACAGCTAATCGCTTCACCAGTCAAAATAACATTGCTCCCGATGGTCAATCGTATCAAAAACATATCCTCTTTGCAGCAGTTCCGCGATAATCTCCGGTAAAACCTCAACCGTCAGACTGTTGCACGGTCCGTCATGCATCAGGATCACCGGTGCTTCCGTCTGTTCGAGGTTTTTAAATATATTCTTCTTTATGGAGGATGCTGTTGGTGTTCCGACAGCATCCTCTGCCGTTACATTCCAGTCAAAATAAACAAAGCCTCTGCGTTCCAGCTCCGGAATTGCTTTCTTAATGCACTCTCTTCCGATGGAATTATAACTGCCGCCCGGAAAGCGATAGAACTTTGGTGTAATACCGGTTGTTTCTCGTATCATGTCATAAACCATTTCATAATCCTTCAACAGCGCTTCCACCGACGCATATATCTTCTTATAATCATGTGTATCCGAATGCATTCCGATAATATGCCCCTCTGCTGCAGCACGCTTCAAAGCCTCTGTCCCACTCTCGGTCAGATTCGCAGAAACCACGAAAAAGCTCGCCTTTATCCGGTACTGCTCCAGAATATCAAGAACCTTCTCTGTCTGCCTGCTCGGTCCATCATCAAATGTAAGATATACCTTTTTCTCCGCAGTACTCTGCACTTCGGCAGACTGTTTCGATTCTTTTGGTGCCTGCATCTGCGGACAGATGCTCTCATAACCGCTTGCATTCGTACTAACAGGAATTGTCTCTACCGTTCCTGCCGCCGACCGGAATATCTTATTCTCCACCTCTGAAAGCAGCTTCAACTCTTCCTTTGTGTTCCATACCACCTCCCCCTGACCAAGCCGCAGCTCTTTTTCCTGCATCCCGGTATGGTACAAAAGAAAAGTAAACACTACTGCCGCCATCACCAAACCATATAGCAACCTTCCCCTCCTGCGTTTCATACTCCCCCCTGCTATCGCTTCCACTTTGCTATTTATCATATGAAACACAGCCTTTGAACATTCTTACGATACCGGCAAACGGCACTTTGTTTCTGTAATTATCTGTAAAATATTTTATCGCTATAAAGCGCTAAATTTTTTCTTGATTATCACAAATATTGTGGTATAATCAAAAAATGAAAACACCGTTTTCCAATAATTAAATTTACACCAGTGAGGAAACATCATGATTATTGCAATTAAGTATCAAACACCCAATAGTAAAATCGACCAGCTCGTTTCATGGATAGAAGCCCAGAACATCGGCGTTCACCGTTCAGAAGGTGAATACCAGACCATTCTCGGCCTGATCGGAGACACCTCCCGGATTGATATGGAACTTATCAGCGGTCTTGACTTTGTAGATTCCGTTACCCGCATCACCGAACCGTTCAAGAACGCCAACCGTAAATTTCATCCTTCCGATACCGTCATTGACGTAAACGGCGCCAAGATTGGCGGCGGTCACTTTATGATGATAGCAGGCCCCTGCTCCGTAGAGTCCTTGGAACAGATGACGGAAGTAGCAACCCGAGTACAGGCTGCCGGCGCACATGTACTTCGCGGCGGTGCATTTAAGCCCCGTACTTCCCCTTATGATTTTCAGGGTTTAAAGGAAGCCGGTATTGAACTTCTTCTGGAAGCAAAAAAGGCAAGTGGTCTTCCTATCATTACCGAGATTATGAGTGCTTCTCATCTTCCGCTTTTTGAACATGTGGATATCATTCAGGTCGGTGCACGTAACATGCAGAACTTTGACCTGCTCAGCGAACTGGGCAAAATCAGAAAACCGATTCTTCTGAAGCGCGGTTTGTCCAGTACCTTAAAAGAACTTCTTATGAGTGCTGAATATATCATGGCAGGCGGTAACGAGCAGGTTATTCTCTGTGAGCGTGGTATCCGTACCTATGAAACCGCCACCCGCAACACGCTTGATATTTCCGCCGTTCCGGTATTAAAGGAACTGACCCATCTTCCGGTAGTCGTTGACCCCAGCCATGCAAGCGGACGTGCCCGCCTCGTTAAGCCGCTCTCTCTTGCAGCAGCCGCGGCAGGTGCAGACGGTATTATGATTGAGGTTCACAATGACCCGGCACACGCACTGTGCGATGGTGCGCAGTCCTTAACTCCGGATCAGTTTGATGATGTAGCAAAAAATGTACGCAATTTGCTTGCTGCGATTAACAACTGACAGATAAACGCCGTTACCGGCAGAAGGGGTGGTATTATTTATGAAAATAGGTATCGTTGGACTTGGTCTGATTGGCGGTTCCCTTGCCAAAGCATATAAAACGAACGAGGATTGCGTCGTATACGGTGCAGACAAAGATCCTCTTGCAGTCCAGCTTGCTCTGCTTACCGAATCGATAGATGCGGAACTTACGGATGAGCTTCTGCCGTCCTGTGATTATATTTTCCTTTCTATCTATCCTCATGCTGCTGCCACATGGCTGGAGGACCATGCAGACAAGCTTTCTTCCCATACGGTTGTTATTGACTGTTGCGGTATTAAGCAGACCATCTGTAAGATCGGTTTTCAGCTTGCGGAGCAGTACGGCTTCCACTATCTTGGCGGTCACCCTATGGCAGGTACCCAGCATTCCGGTTTTAAGTATTCCAGAGAAGATATGTTCCAGGATGCCTGCATGATTCTCGTTCCTCCGCTTGACCCTGACATCGCTTTACTGGATCAGGTTCACAAGGCGCTGGCAAAGGCCGGTTTTACCCATGTAACTATCACCACCGCCGAGAAGCATGACAATATGATTGCCTATACCTCCCAGCTTGCCCACGTCGTATCTAACGCATATGTTAAGAGTCCGAATGCGCAGATTCATCATGGGTTCTCAGCCGGAAGTTACCGCGACCTTACCCGTGTGGCTCGTCTGAACGAGCATATGTGGACCGAGCTTTTCCTTGACAATGCAGAAGCCCTGACCGGTGAGATTGATTTCTTAATCAATTCCCTGCAGCAGTATTCTGATGCGATTAAGGCCGGTGATGCCGACCGTCTTTGCACACTGCTTCGTGAAGGCCGTCTGCTCAAAGAAAGTGAAGAACATAACTGATATTGAATCGAAAGGAATCCTTCGATGGACCTTATTATAAAAAACTCACAACTGTCAGGCAGTGTACAGATTCCTGCTTCCAAGTCGGTCGCACACCGCGCTTATATCTGCGCAGCACTTGCCAAGACTCCGACTGATATCATCTGCAACTCTGATTCTGTTGACATCCGTGCCACACGCGAATGTCTTGCCCGTCTTGAGGCTGCCCGGACCGATACTGCCGCAGGCATTCTTCTGGATTGCAAAGAAAGTGGTTCTACGCTTCGTTTTCTGCTTCCGCTTGCCTGTGTACTCGCGCAGCGTTTTGGCAGACCGGTTCGTTTTACCGGTGCTGACTACCTCGCAAAACGTCCGCTCTCTCCTCTGGTAGAAGAACTGTGTGCGCATGGTGCAGTCATATCTCCCCCCGGAACCTTTCCGCTTATCGTATCCGGCGAACTTACTTCCGGCATCTATACTCTGCCCGGTAACATCAGTTCCCAATACATAAGCGGTCTTCTTATGGCTTTACCCCTGCTTTCCGGCGACAGCGAGATTCACATCACAGGCACCCGTGAGTCTGTATCCTATATCGGACTTACGCTTGCCATGCAGAAAACTTTCGGTATTTCCATTACCGAAACAGATTACGGATATTTTGTACCCGGTGGACAGAGCTATCGCTCCCCCGGTACTCTTACAATAGAGGCTGATTGGTCTTCCGCCGCATTCTGGCTCGCTGCCGGAGCCATCGGCGCAACTGCTCCGGTACTTACCGGACTCGCTTTGGATTCTGCACAGGGAGACCGTGCTGTCCTTCCGATACTGGAGAGTTTCGGTGCTGTGATTCTTCATACCGAAGACGGTATCAGCATTCAAAAACCTACAACGCTCCACGGCACGATCGTAGATGCCACAGATGTTCCCGACCTGATTCCGATTCTTGCCGTAGTTGCGGCTCATGCAGAAGGAAAGACCGAATTCATCAATGCCGGACGCCTTCGCATCAAGGAGTCCGACCGCATCGTATCTACAGAAGAACTGCTGCAACGTCTCGGTGTGAAGACCGAATCCACACAAGACACACTCACAGTCTACGGTCTGTCACCATCTTCTCCTGAGTGTTCGAACACCACGCCGATAGAGATCCGTTCGTTTAACGACCATCGGATTGCCATGTCTGCAGCAATTGCAGCTACGGTTGCTGACCGCCCGCTACTGCTCACACAGGCAGAAGCCGTCAGCAAATCCTACCCGACATTTTATGAACACTATAAGAACTTAGGCGGACAATCGCAGGAATGGAGGTAACTATGGGTTCTTATTTCGGAAACAACATCAAAATATCTGTATTTGGACAGTCACATTCCGAAGGCATCGGCATTGTAATGGACGGCTTTCCTGCCGGTTTTTCTATCGATATGGAAGCGTTGAATCGCTTTATGGCGCGCCGCGCTCCGGGACGGAATGAATACTCCACCAAGCGCAACGAGGCAGACGAGCCCCGCTTCCTCTCCGGTGTCGTAGACGGAGTCACCTGCGGTGCACCAATCTGTGCCGTTATCATGAATACGGATACCCGTTCCAAGGACTATAAAAATATTATGGATATCCCGCGTCCTGCCCACGCAGACTTTACTGCCCAGTACAAGTTCGGCGGTTTTCAGGATGTGAGAGGCGGCGGACATTTTTCCGGTCGCCTGACAGCACCTCTCTGTATTGCAGGAGCCATCTGCATGCAGTATCTTGCAGCCAAAGGCATACACATCGGTGCTCATATTTCGTCAATTGGCGGCATCCATGATACCCGCTTTAACCCACTTGGCGAATCGGTCGAATTGCTTGACCGTATTAAGACTGATGATTTCCCCGTCATTGATCCGACTGCCAAAGAAGCCATGCAGGCAAAGATTCTTGAGGCAAAGGCTGACGCCGATTCGGTTGGCGGCTCGATTGAGTGCATCGTAACCGGTCTTCCTATCGGTATCGGTGACCCGATGTTTGGCGGTCTGGAGAATGTAATCTCCTCTGCAATCTTCGCCGTACCGGCAATTAAGGGAATTGAATTCGGCAACGGTTTTGCCTGCGCAGAACTTCGCGGTTCCGAGAACAATGACCCGTATTATTATGCGGAAGACGGAAGCATCCGAACCTCCACCAACAATCACGGAGGGATTCTCGGCGGTATCTCTTCCGGCATGCCCCTTCTCTTCCGTGTTGCTGTCAAACCGACGCCATCCATCGGAAAAGAACAACAGAGCATCAGCTTTTCCGAACGTAAGGATGCACCGCTGGTAATCCACGGTCGTCATGACCCCTGCATCCTTCCGCGCGCAGTCCCCTGCATTGAAGCGGTGACTGCCATCGCACTGGCCGATTTACTGATAAATTAATTAATATTAAGGGTCTTATGATGTCCCGGAATAGAGCGATATATGAACACTACCGTCTATGGTCTGCTCGGTGAGAAGCTCTCGCACAGCCGCTCTCCGCAGATTCATGCCTTATTGGCTGATTATGAATACCGTCTGTTTCCGATGCCGCGTGA
>JAZSIB010000238.1:0-6984 GCA_045533585.1 Lachnospiraceae bacterium
TTTTTCCTGTCTTTATCTTTGAGAGGTTTACATTTGCAATTCCTACCTTGGCTGCCAAGTCGTTGAGTGATATCTTCCTGTCTGCCATCACACGGTCAAGTCGTAATATAATAGCCATCTTAATCCCTGCCTTTCCGATTATAACGTTTCATCTGCCTGTGTCTGCAACACAACACCATACTCAAAAGCAAGCGAGACACAAGCTACCACACCCCCTAAAATCAGGAAAACGCCACCAAAAGAAGTATAGGTCTTCGTACCGTAAAAAACAACATCGCCTATTTCAGTGTATGTCGAATATTGCATACTTAAAGTGTTTGCAATCCGTTCAAGCACAAATTGTAACGGTTCAATTGCAATCATCAATCCGCCGATGACTCTCAACTTTTTTACAACTGCCATCTGAAACGGTGTTTCACCTTTCCGCAGCAAACGAAACATCAGAATTGCATTCACATTGCTCACCACAATGATAAGAGTTAATACAATGTTCGAAAAAAATCCAAAAATCACGGTCGGCGAATCAAATTTCATTCCCTGCAACACCTGTACCTGTATTGCAAGGAAATACATAAAAAATCCAACCATTAGTATAATACTGAGACCCATATAACGTTTTGCTTTTACATTTAATTTTTCAAGATTCATATACCCAACTCTCCTTTTTATTGTTTCAGCTGATGGCGTAAACTGAATTTGACTCTCCTCACACAAAAAAAGATGTTCACAAGCTTACAATGCTGTGAACATCTTCTCACTGCTAATTCATTCTGCCGGATATGTATATACCGTCTCACGCTCCAATATTCTTTCCCAGTTGGACTCTTCCCGCAACACCCTGAGTATGTGAACTTCAGAATCTATAATAGTATAAAATATTATTGATGGCGAAAATGGTTTCATATATATTATGTATTTCCTATACAATATACCGGTTTGACAAAACCTAACATTAATCTCGCCTAACAAGCGAAATTGTTCTTTTATCTCCTCTTGAAACTTCTCAGCTCTCTCGGCACAAAACTCACTTTCAATATAATCCGCTATATCTGTAACATCATAAATTGCTTCCCACGTTAATAGGATATTACACTTTGACACGCCTTCGCTGATTCCTCAACTGAGTAATTGTAAGAAAAGCTTCTTCCAAGGGAAGTTCCCGCCCTTCTTCCATATCATCGATTCCTTTGTCTAACATTGCAAACAAATTCTTTTCTTCTTTCGTACTATTCGGATTATTGTTCTTTGTATGTTCCATGCACAACCTCCAATAGTATTTATATTTCATCTTGCCTTTACTTACATTATATCCCAAATCCCAAAATAATACAATGGCCGATATAATTTTATTCCGCCACTTCCATAATCGAGTAAAATGCCGGCTTCGGCTGCAAATCCTTGTCGAACAGCCTTGCATAATCTGTATTTCCTTCATAGAACATATACTGATCCATCAGACCAAAGAAGGTAACTGCAGTGATATCTACTGCTCCACCATTCTCTTTATCAAAACTTTTGAGTGCATTAAATACAGAGCGATAACGCTTGGCTTGTTTCTCATAAGACTCCGGTGTATTATCCGGACAGCTGATGGACAACTCCGTCAACTGAACTTCCAACCCAAGCTTACCAAAGCGCTCCAATGCCGATACGAGGGAGCTGTTTCCGTAGATGCCCGGAAAGCTCAGATCCATATATCCCTGCATGCCAATACCGTCAATCATTCCTTTTTCCTGCAGATGCGAAGCCAGCTTATAGATTGCCTCCGTCTTCTCCCACATAAACGTATTGTAATCGTTGTAAAACAGCTTCACATCCGGTGCCGCATACTTCCTTGCGTATTCAAAGGCTTTCTCCCAATAATCCCAGCCAATCACATCATACCAGAGATTCCGGCCATCACCGCTCTGCGTACGAATCTTGTAACCTGACTCAGTCTCATACGAACCTGCTGCAATCTCTACTGCCTCATTTACAACATCCCAGCAGTAAATGACTCCCGGATAATTTTCCTGCGTAAACGTCAATACCTGACGAATATAACTCTCCATACGCATCAACATCGTATCACGGTCTACATAAGCCCCATCGTTCGTATATCCCTCACGGAAGAACCAATCCGGCACCTGCGTATGCCATACCAGAGTATGGCCTCTCATGCCGATGCCGTTTTCCTTACAAAATTCTAACCCTTCAATTACCGTATCAAAGGTCACTGCCGGTTCCGGGTTACCCTCTGCTGCATTTTTGATGCTTCCGTTCTGATTCAGAAGATAACAGGACTTCATCATGTTACTATAAGTAACTGTATTAAAATGATATTTTGTAATCTCCGTCATCGCTTCAGAACGTAAGGTGCCATTACTCAATGCTGCACCGTTTAATGCCGTACCAATCTTAAAATACTTCCCAAACGCATCCTTCAATGCCACACCGCTGGTCGCCGGTCCGATATCATAACCTTCTACGATACGCGGTACTGCAGTCGGAGTAGGAGCAGCCGTTGGGGTCGCTTCCGGAGTCGGTGTTGCTGTCGGCTCAGACATCGGCGTTTCCGGCATCTCCGCCCCTGTTGTCGTTGCTGCGGGTGTCACCGTAGGTGTCGCTTCCACTCCCGGTGTCGGTATCACCTCAACCTCTTCTGCTCCGCAGGCAGCAAACAACCATAAGCTCATACACAACACTGCAAAGATTACAAGTTTCTTTTTCATTTTTCTCTCCATGTTTCTATCCATATTCTTTCCTGTACATTTCGCTCTTATCTTATGTTCCGGCCAAGATGCTTTGTACACATTCCATTATAATTTATTGCATTGTCCTCTTACACTTCGCTATACAGCGGTGTAGACAGATAGCGGTCACCCGAATCCGGCAACAACGCCACAATGCATTTTCCTTTGTTTTCCGGGCGCTTGCCAAGCTTTGCGGCTGCAGCCAGTGCAGCTCCGGAAGTAATACCGGTCAGAATCCCTTCGCTATGTGCAAATGCACGACCTGCTTCATACGCTTCTTCCTCCGTAATCGTCAGAATCTCATCATATACGCCGGTATCCAGAGTCTTCGGCACAAATCCCGCGCCGATTCCCTGCAGGCCATGGGTTCCTGCAGGATTACCGGATAATACGGCACTGCCCGCCGGCTCTACCGCAACTACCTGTACAGAAGGATTCTGCTCCTTCAGGAATTGTCCGATACCCGTAATCGTACCGCCGGTACCGACTCCCGCTACAAAGATGTCCACTTTTCCGTCCGTATCGCGCCAGATTTCCGGTCCGGTTGTTCTCCTGTGCGCCATAGGATTTGCAGGATTCTCAAACTGTCCAAGAATCAGTGAGCCGGGGATGGAACGTTGCAGTTCCTCTGCCTTTTCAATTGCGCCTGCCAGACCTTTGCTTCCATCGGTCAACACGAGTTCTGCGCCATATGCCTTCAGAAGTGCCCTTCGCTCTGCACTCATTGTCTCAGGCAGGGTAAGGATTGCACGATATCCTTTCACTGCTGCTGCCATCGCAATACCAATGCCGGTATTACCTGACGTCGGTTCGATCAGCGTCGCACCCGGCTGAATCAGTCCGGCTTTCTCCGCTTCTTCAATCAGAACCACACCGACTCTGTCCTTTACTGAACCGGCCGGATTCAGATACTCTAACTTTGCAAGCAGTGTAACATCTTTTACGCCTGCCTTTGTACAATAATTCTTCGGTTGTATCAGCGGAGTATTTCCCACAAGTTCTAATACGTTATTAACTATATTCATATCAACGATTGCTTCCTTTCACATCTCTATTTCTTGCTTTTTCATTTCACTACATCAAACCGGATTTTTCAGTTCTTACTATAATAGCGCGTTCCTTCCAAGACTGCAATATTAAAATATCGTCTATCCTCCCATAATAATGCAAAAAGGATATAAGTCCATAGAAACGAACTTACATCCTTTTGTTACTTTCAAAATTACCTGACACATTATGCCAGTTTCAGATTCGCGCCCGGCTTCACGGAATACAGCTTACCATTTGTCTCAAACCAGAGCTCGTATGCGGTCGGATTCTCCACATAGGTCATGGCTGCATTAAAGTTGAGTTGCTTATATGCCTTCACATAATCATAAATCTCAATGTTGGTCGCATACCATACTTCCTCGCGGCCACCCATATACTCAGCAAATTCTTCAATCACGTTCCAGTTGTTTCCTGCTTCGAATTCATAACTGTGTCCCCACAGATAGAACATCCACGGTGCTCCCCATGAAGGCTGCTCTAAGAAATTCTTTGCCAGCTCCATCAGTCTCGGATTGTCATGGTGACAGGTTGCCGGAAGTCTCAGCCAGTCGTTCGGAATATCAAAACGCTCGGTCGAATGTACCGTTCTCGAATAGCAGATACCACAGTTATGAAGTACCGATACTACATCATCATTGTATGTACCGTACGGATATGCCATACCACGTACCGTTCCGCCGTACTCTGCCTCCAAGTTCTCACGGTCCTCGATAATCTCCCTTACACAAACCGGAAGCGGAAGCTTCTCAAGCCACGGATGGGTCAGACCATGTACTGCGATTTCATGCCCGCAGTCAGTATAAAGCGCAAGCGCCTCACTCTTGGTCATTCTGCGATGGATCCGTCCTTCTTCGTATACCGTACCTTCCGGTGCATACAGACCGCTGCTGATATTAAACGTACACTTCAGACCGTAACGGTTCAAAATCTCCATCAGCTTCTTGTCCTGCTGTACGCCATCGTCATAACTCAGGGTCAATGCACGTGCGCGACCACCCGGAAATCTCATATATAAATCTGCCATGTTGTAAACCTCCATATAAAGTATGTAACGATTAAAGTCTATCTTATTTCCCCAAGTTCGTCAATCCGGTTCTACACAAACCCGCTTCTTCTCCGGCATATAAAGCTGAATTTTTTTGAATCTGTATACTAAGTATCACTTTCCTTTCTTATTATCTGAAAAAGTTACAGAGTTTCTTAATTCTTGCCAGAATCTGCATTGCGTTTTCTTGCCATTTCTGATACAATCGCTTATGTTCGGATATTTGCTTTATGGCATGTCCGACGTCCCTATATAAAATGAACTCACAAAGAAAAAACAACGGAGAACATTATGGACATTTTTAATTTCATCACATTAGCCGGCGGTCTTGCTTTCTTCCTTTACGGTATGCATGTTATGTCGGCAGGCCTTGAAAAAATGGCCGGTGGTAAACTCGAAAAGATTCTGAAGAAGATGACCTCTAACCCGCTTAAGGGTATGGCACTCGGTGCAGGTATCACGATTGCTATCCAGTCCTCTTCTGCTATGACAGTTATGCTCGTAGGCTTGGTTAACTCGGGTGTTATGAAGCTCTCCCAGACCGTCAGCCTCATCATGGGCTCTAACGTCGGTACCACCCTTACCGCATGGATTCTCAGTATGAGTGGTATTGAGGGTGACAGTTTCTTTATCAAGATGTTAAAGCCTACCAGTTTTGCTCCGATTATCGCACTCATTGGTATCGGTTTCATCATGATGGCAAAGAAAGTATCCAAAAAAGACCTTGGAACTATCTTTGTAGGATTTGCAATCCTGATGTCCGGTATGACCCTTATGAGTGACGCAGTAAGCCCTCTTGCTGACATGCCGGAATTCACAAGTCTCTTAACCGCATTCACCAACCCACTTCTTGGTGTTATTATCGGTGCATTATTTACCGGTCTGATTCAGAGTTCCGCTGCTTCTGTCGGTATCCTGCAAGCTCTCGCACTGACCGGCAGTATTACTTATGAGATGGCAATTCCGATTATCATGGGTCAGAATATCGGTACCTGTGTGACCGCATTGATTTCCAGTATCGGCGTTAACAAGAATGCCAAGCGTGTTTCCGTTGTACATATTACCTTTAATATGGTAGGTACGATTGTTGTGCTTCTTATCTATTTCATTGCACAGATTTTCTTCCCGTTGGAATTCCTTGTGGATCCGATTGATCAGGTTGGTATCGCTGCCTGCCACAGTATCTTCAATATCTTTACCACAGCCCTCATCTTCCCGTTCCAGAAATATCTGGTACGCTTTGCAGAAACTGCAATCAAAGATGGCGGTAAAAGTGAGAAGCAGGAAGTTACCTTTATTGATGAGCGTCTCTTAAAGACTCCTTCCGTTGCTCTGTCCGAATGTCATAACCGTACTGTTGATATGGCAAAACTTTCAAAGACTACTGTACTGAATGCCGTACAGCTGTTAAAAAACTTTGACAGTAAGCTTTACGATCAGGTTATTGAGGAAGAAGACCTGCTTGACCGCTACGAAGACAAGCTTGGAACGTATCTTGTAAAACTTTCTTCCAGTGCGTTGTCTATGAGTGACAGTAAAGAAATCTCCACCCTTCTTCATACGATTGGTGACTTTGAGCGTCTTGGCGACCATGCAGTAAACATCTTGAAGTCTGCAAAAGAAATAAAAGACAAAGATATTTCTTTCTCAGCGGATGCCAATGCAGAAATTGCTATTCTTTCCGATGCAATTCAGAACATCCTTACCATTACGATTGATTCGTTTGTCAGTGATAATCTGGAGCATGCAACTGATGTTGAACCGCTCGAACAGGTAATTGATGAACTTATTGCCACCATCAAGGCAAATCACATCCGTCGCCTGCAGCACGGTAACTGTACCATCGAGCTTGGTTTCGTGCTTTCCGACCTGTTGACGAACTATGCACGTATCTCTGACCACTGCTCGAACATCGCAGTAGCTATGATTGAGGTTGCGCAGAACAGCTTCGATACACATGAGTATCTGAATTCAGTTAAGACGATGGAAAACGAAGAGTTCAAGAAGAGATTCCAGAAGTACAGAGAACAATATAAGATGTAGATACAACTTCCTTGTTTTCTCAAGTTATTTTCAAGACACCAAAAGGTTCACACAACTGACTATATGTCGGCGTGTGAACCTTTTATTATCCCTATCAGAATACGATTGTTATTG
>JAZSIB010000234.1:0-11109 GCA_045533585.1 Lachnospiraceae bacterium
CTCGATGCGGATGGCTTGAAAAGTCCGCTTTGAGGGATGTCCTAATGTCTTCTGTATCTTCATCGGGATGGCTGCCCGAATCGCTTCGTTCAACTCCCCTGTGGTCTCGATTGTTTTTTTCTGCCGCATCGCTACGATATGCTTTGCGATATTCTGCGCGAATTTGTCTTCGCCGTACTCGCGTATGATGCGTGCAAGCTCATGCTCGCTGTAGTCGTTGACAATATCGTACGCCGTTCTCTCCTGACGCTTGTCCATCCGCATGTCGAGCGGTGCATCCGCCATATAGGAGAACCCTCTCTCCGCCACATCCAGCTGATGGGAGGAAACTCCGAGGTCAAGCATGATGCCGTCAACCTTCTCTATATTCAATTCCTTCAGTATCGCCGGTGCAGAAGAATAATTTCCTCTCACGATACTGACTTTATCTTCAAACTCAGAAAGTCTTTGCTTTCCGGCTGCAATCGCTGCTTCATCCCGGTCGATACCGATATATCTTCCATCCGGTCCGAGTCGCTTACATACCTCATACCCGTGACCCGCACCGCCCATCGTACCATCCACATAGATGCCATCCGGCTTGATATCCAGTCCTTCAATTGTCTCATCCAGTAAAACGGATATGTGCTTAAATTCGGTCTGATTCATCGGTAACTTCCCATCCAAAGTTAAAAACTGATTCCGTACTCTGCCATCTTGTCTGCAATATCGTCCATGTTGCCAAGTGCACTGTCTATCTTCTCCCAGCGCTCCTTGCTCCACAACTCAATCTTGTTGATGTTACCGGAAAACACAACGTCTTTTACCAGACCGGCTTCTTCACAAAGTTCTGCAGGTATCAGGAAACGTCCCTGCTTGTCCGTATCACAGTCTGTCGCGTTCGACATGAACTTACGTCTCAGGTCTCTCGCATCCTTGGTGCCGGGAAGCTTCTTCAATTCCTCTGCGAACGCTTCCCACTCATCGTTCGGATAAATGTATAAGCAGCCTTCGAGTCCAACGGTAATCACGAAAGTATCACCAAGCTCATCTCTAAGCTTGGACGGGATGATGGTTCTGTTTTTCGCATCGAGCGTATGATAGAACTTTCCCTTGAACATGCTTTCGTATCTCCCATTTTTGTTGCACTTTACACCACTTCATACCACTTATAGGCATATTCTACCCCAAATACGGGAAAATTGCAAGTATTTCTTAATATTTTTTACTATTTATGCAAAAACAAGCCTCGCTTGACTTGAACAGGACCGCTTATGTTTACATTCCTGCAAACAAAAAAGACTTGAACGCTGTTTCCAGCATTCAAGTCTTCTATTGCATCGTAATGTATAAACACGAGTTCTTCACACATACTCGGATAGGTTATTTATGATTTAGTTGCCCTTCACTGTTGCAGCTTCCTTCTTCGCCTTTCCAAGCTTCCAGTAATTATACCCTATCACAGAACCACCAATCAGAATCATCACAATCGACACAAGCTGCGATACCGGGATACCGGTATTCCACAGGAAAAGCTGGTCGGTACGTAAGCCTTCAATCCAGAACCGACCTACGCCATACAGCACCATATACCACATAATGATTTCACCTTCAAAACGCTTTTTCTTTGCGTAGAGAATCATAAATGCCAGTATAGCAAAGTTCCACAAGGATTCGTATAAAAATGTCGGATGAGCCTGGATAAAGGTGATTCCATCTATCTCAACCGCTTTTTCTACCTGCTCTAAGATATTGGCAACTGCCTGCGGCTGCTCCGGGAAACGAATTTTAAGTGCTTCCTCGGTCAGGCGGTACTCATAATCAATTGCACCTTTTTCCACCTGCATGGCAAATAAACCATCTGTATACTTACCAAATGCTTCTTTGTTGAAAAAGTTACCCCAGCGTCCGATTGCCTGTCCGGTCACAAGCCCCGGAATACAAACATCTGCAAACGCTCCGAGATTCAGCTTCTTCACCTTGCAGAATATAATTACGGAAGTAAAGGCCACAATGACACCACCATAAATTGCAAGTCCGCCGGTTCTCAGGTTAAACACCTGCCACGGGTTGTCCGCAAAAATATCCCAATGGAAAATCACATAATAAATCCGGGCACCAATTACAGATGCTACAATAGCAATCATAGCAAAATCAAGCAGTTTTTCTACGCTCTGTCCAAACCGCTTCGCCTGACTCTCAGCTACAAGATAGCCCAATAACATACCAAGTGCAATTATCGCACCATAAAACGCAATCCGAAAGCCGAAAATCTCAACACCCATCGGCAGATTATGAAGTTCTATTCCGAGATGCGGAAAATTCACATCCGATAAACCATATAATGACATCCTAATTACGATACCTTTCCCGCATCCGCACGACACAGACGCAAACATTCAAATTTACAACTCTTAATATGTCCATTCTGCTGATTAAACATTAAAGCGGAACAATACGACATCGCCATCCTGGAACACATATT
Organism: Lachnospiraceae bacterium; assembly: GCA_045533585.1. Taxonomy (GTDB): domain Bacteria; phylum Bacillota; class Clostridia; order Lachnospirales; family Lachnospiraceae; genus SZUA-448. The sequence continues at coordinate 2,465 of JAZSIB010000234.1, forward strand.
CCTTGCCTTCCGAACGGATTAAGCCCTTTTCTTTTGCCGCATTGAAGCTTCCGCACTCAACCAGCTTCTCATAGCTTACCACTTCGGCACGGATAAATCCGCGTTCAAAGTCAGAGTGAATCTTACCTGCAGCCTGCGGAGCCTTCGTTCCGCGCTCAATCGTCCACGCACGGGTCTCGGTCGGACCGGAAGTCAGGTAACTAATCAATCCGAGCAGACGATAGCTCGCCTGAATCAGCTTATCAAGACCGGATTCACTGATACCGAGGTCTTCTAAGAACATCTTCTTTTCTTCCTCATCCAGCTCTGCGATTTCCTGCTCAATCTGTGCACAGATCACAAATACTTCCGAGCCATCGCCGGCAGCCATCTCGCGTACCTTTGCAACATATTCGTTACTTGCACCGTCATCTGCAAGATCCTCTTCGTTTACATTTGCTGCAAAGATAACCGGCTTATAGGTAAGGAGCTGATAAGACTTCAGGAAAGCTTCTTCGTCCTCATCCGCAGCTTCGAACTTTCTTGCAAGCTGTCCTGCTTCGAGGTGTGCCTTCAGACGCTCGAGCATTGCAATTTCTTTCTTAATCTCTTCCGTCTTCATGCCCTTGATGCCCTTAGTCAGGCGACGCTCGATTACTTCGAGGTCTGCAAAAATCAGTTCCAGATTAATCGTCTCGATATCACGCAACGGGTCAACCGAACCTTCTACATGGATAATATTCGAATTTTCAAAGCAGCGTACTACATGTACGATAGCATCTACTTCACGGATATGTGCAAGGAACTGGTTACCCAGACCTTCGCCCTTGGATGCACCCTTTACAAGACCTGCAATATCAACGAACTCTACCACAGCAGGAACTTCCTTTTCGGACTGGTTCATCTTGGACAGAACCTGGATTCTCGGGTCCGGTACTGCTACCACGCCCACATTCGGGTCGATCGTACAGAACGGATAGTTTGCAGATTCTGCACCAGCCTTTGTCAGAGAGTTAAACAATGTACTTTTGCCGACATTCGGCAAACCAACGATACCTAATTTCATAAAACTTAATTTCTCCTTTATCCTCAACCGTTATTCCGGTTAATCGCTTACAAAATATCTTTTTGAATTTCTTATTTCATCAATTCACGGAACGCCTTCACGTTTGCTTCGATATCTCCGCCAAAAACAGAACTTCCGGATACCAGAACTTCTGCTCCCGCTTCCATGATTTCTTTTGCATTGGAAAGTGTTACTCCGCCGTCTACTTCAATCTCTGCGCTTGCATTCTTACGAAGGCGCATCTCGCGTAAATCATTCAGCTTCTGCAGAGTAAACGGGATAAACTTCTGACCGCCAAAGCCCGGATTCACTGACATAATCAGCACAAGGTCTACCTCATTCAAAATATACTCCAGCGTCGTCAACGGAGTTCCCGGATTCAGGGTAACGCCGGCTTTCAGTCCCAGTTCCTTAATCTCGGATATCGTCCGCTGCAGATGTGTACACGCCTCTACATGAACATTAAGAATATCTGCTCCGGCTGCCGCAAACTGCTTCACATAACGTCCCGGCTCTTCAATCATCAGATGTACATCAAAGACCAGATTGGATTCCTTACGGATGGTCTCAATCACCGGAAGTCCGAACGAGATACTCGGTACGAACATACCGTCCATAACATCAATATGAAGATAATCCGCACCTGCTCTCTCAACCGCCTTAATTTGTTCTCCCAGACGTGAAAAATCAGCTGCTAATATCGATGGTGCTAACTTATACATTTATCTTTGTGTCCTTTCAACTGCCCTATGCTTAAAACACAAGACAAGATTATACTAATACTTTTTCTTATTTTGCAGCTCCTGATACATCTGCCGGTAATTCTCATACCTGACTTTTGATATCTTCCCTTCTGCCAGTGCCTGCTTTACGGCACAATCCGCTTCTCCGATATGCACGCAGTCCGCAAAACGACACTCCGCTGCGAACTCGCGGAATTCATGGAAATACTGCTGTAGCTCTTCCTTTTCCATATCAGCCACATAAAGCGAGCTGAATCCAGTGTATCCATCAGATAGGTCTCCGATGCAAGATAAAACAGTTCCGAATGCCGCGTCGTATGCTTGCCGCGCTTAATCTTCTCACTCACACTTCCGGTCTGCATACCTGCTCCCGGCTGCATCAGGTTCATCACCGTGGACTTACCGACACCCGAAGGTCCTGCAAGCACTGTCGTCTTCCCAAGAAGAAGCTCACGAAGCGCTACCGTTCCACTCTGCTTTCTCGCGCTGATGAATAAGGTCCGGTAACCACAGTTGCGGTATGCTTCTTCTAACTCTGCCAGACGCTTGTCCGGTGACAAATCTGCCTTGTTGAAACAGATAATCGTATCAACCTCCTGCTTTGTCATCATAACCAAAAACCGGTCTAAAAGATTCAGGTTCGGTTCCGGCTCTGCTACAGCAAAGATGACGACTGCCTGGTCCACATTGGCAACCGCCGGCCGTATCAGTTCGTTCTTCCGCGGGAATACCTCAATGATATTACCCGTCAGACTCTCCTGATCCAGAAGTTCTACACTGACATCATCACCAACCAGCGGTTTGATACTGCGGTTACGGAAGACACCTTTTGCCTTACACTCCAGTACTCCGTATTCCTCTGTATGCACATAATAGAATCCTGCGATTCCCTTTACTATCTTTCCGGTCATTCGTAAAATGCCTCGAGTGTTACAGTATATACCGTGTCAGACGGTACTAAATCCACATACATATACACATTGGCTTCACCTGCAGACAGACGTTCATCATCCAACGCAAAGCTGAAGCTTGCAAGATCCATCATAAAGTCATCTTCGGTTATGCCGAACTCATCATAGATGGTAATCATAACATCACCCTGTACCAGTTCCAGAGTAATATCTACCGTCTGTGCCGCATCCGAGAACGGGAACTCCGTGATATCAACCGTACCACGATGCTTCAATACCGCATCCGGACCCGGAGTCGGGGTTACCTCTGTTGCACCGTTGTTCTCTTCTCCGGTACCGTCTTCCGGATTCGTTCCTTCGCCTTCCGTACCGTCTTCCGGATTCACTGCCGGAATGTCCTCACCTTCACCTTCCGGAGCCGGACTCGGCGTAGGCGTAGGATTCGGATTCGGTCCCATGCTGACATAAATATTAACTACTGCTCCGACATCAAGCTGTGCTTCTGCTGCAGTACTCTGGGAACATACCAGACCGGAAGCAACGGTATCACTATATGCATTCTCTACCGAACCGGCAACAAGACCTGCCTCTGCCAAAGCAGCTTTCGCTTCTTCCACAGTCTTACCAAGCAGACTCGGAACCGTCTTCTTCTCCGAACCGGTACTTACATACAGCACGATGCGACTTCCCTGTTCCACGATCTCAAAACGCTCCGGCAATGTACTGATAACGCATCCGGCAGCAACCATAGAGCTGCTCTGATACTCAACTACCGTTGAATATCCCTTCGAGGTCAGAGTTTCCTTCGCCTCACTCAGGCTCAGATTATATACGTTGGGCAATTTTACCGGTTCCGGACCACTGCTTACCGTCAGTGTAATCGTCATAGACTTACTGATACTTGCACCACTGTTCGGATACTGCTTCATAATTCTTCCGGCTTCATATTCTTCCGAATAATCTTCCTCATAGATAACCGTAAATTTCGTAGAAATCGTATCCAGCGAAGTAACTGCATCTTCCGCGGTCAGACCGATCACATACGGCATCGAAACCAGCTCCGGCGTCGGCGTCGGAGAAATGGTCGGGGTCGGGGTCGATGTCATCTGTGGCGGAGACGTCGGAATCAGCGTATTGTTCTTATTCGGATCTAAGAAATCAAACAGATGGAAGAAGTTTGCAATCACATACAAAACTGCAATTCCCACAACAATAACTGCGATAATACTACCTACTGTCAATGCTTTTTCCACGCGGGAATCCATGCTGTCCAGATCATCGTCTTCCTCGTCTTTGATCTTCTTCGGCTTGCTCTGCTCTGCTTTCGAATATAAGGTAGACTGTGTTCTGGCTGCAGTCTCAATCTCCTTCATCTGACGGTCGGTCATCTTACGGGTCGGAGACTCGGTTACCGTTCCTGCTGTAATCTGAACAAAATCTCCGTTCGGGTCCAGGATAGAATTCTTCAGGTCCTGAATCAGCTCGGAGGCAGACTGATAACGTCTCTCCTGCTTCTTCTGCATACATTTTTGAACAATCTTATCAAGGCTGACGGAAACACTCGGATTTAACTCACGTACCGGAGTTGCTTCGCCCTGAATATGAAGCAGTGCAACCGATACGGTATTATCTCCTGCGAAAGGAACCCGTCCGGTCAACATCTCATATAACGTTACACCGAGAGAATAAATATCACTTCTCTCGTCACTGTAGCCGCCACGTGCCTGCTCCGGAGAGAGGTAGTGTACCGAACCGATGGCATTCTGCGTAACCGTGTTGGAGGTTGCTGCTTTTGCAATACCGAAATCCGTTACCTTTACCTTACCCTCACGGGAAATAATAATATTCTGCGGCTTAATATCACGATGGATGATATGGTTGGCATGTGCTGCTTCCATACCCTGGGCAATCTGAATCGAGATACCGACTGCCTCTTTAATCTCAAGATGGCCTTTGCGTTCGATAAAGCGCTTCAGCGTAATACCTTCCACCAGCTCCATAACAATATAGTAAAGACCGTTATCTTCTCCTACATCATATACATTAACGATGTTCGGATGCGACAGACCGGCTGCCGACTGTGCTTCATTACGGAACTTAGATACGAAGTTCTTATCCGAAGAGTACTCCGACTTCAGTACCTTAATAGCTACATAACGGTTCAGACGATGACATTTTGCCTTATAAACATCTGCCATGCCGCCGGAACCAACCTTATCAATGATTTCGTAACGATCGTTGATGTACATTCCTACTTTAATCATGTTCATTCTCCGTTTCCGCTTCGTTTAGATAGATGAGGACAACTGAAATATTATCCTTTCCGCCGTTTTCATTTGCTCTATGTACCAGTGTTTTACATGCCATCTCCGGATTGCCTTTGTTCTCCTTGACAATAGTAACAATCTCTTCATTGTCCAACATGGAAAACAGGCCGTCCGAACATAACAGAATTGCCATATTATCGTTTCTCGGAACCTCAAAAAAATCCGGTATCACAACGCTGTTTGTACTCAGCGCTCTTGTAACAATATTTTTATTGGGGTGAATACGTGCTGCTTCTTCGTTGATATCTCCATTACGCACCATCTCTGCAACCAGAGAATGATCCATCGTAATCTGTTCCATATCCGAATCAATTATGTATAAGCGGCTGTCACCGATGTTCGCAACCAGTATTCTGTCCTCCAGAACACTTGCCATAACAAACGTGGTACCCATTCCGTCAAGATTTGCATTGTTCTTTGCCTGCAGGATCAATTGCTCGTTCGTCTCACGTACTGCACGTTCAATCATGGTTATGATTGTTTTGCCCTTGCTTTCCCTGACACGTCCTACAAACTCCTCCACGCAGAAGCGTGATGCAAAATCTCCGGCCTTGTGACCGCCCATTCCGTCTGCAACAATGAAAAGATTCGGTAGCATGCCTACCGGTTCATTGCTCGACCAGACAAAATCCTGATTATTATCACGTACCACACCGACATCCGTCAGCATATACGTTTTCACGTCATGGTCCTCCTTTCACTGCCGGTATGACTCTCTTCCAAAGTGCTGTCAGACAACACACAAGCACTTCATTATATTATAACACACAAAACAAAAAAGAACAAGAAATTACGCACGATATGATTTTCGAAGTTGTCCGCACGATGCGCTGATGTCACTTCCCAGCGTTCTTCTTACCGTAGCATTGATATGATTCTGTTCCAAAACGCTCACAAATTCCGTAACATTTGGTGCCGCACTTGCCTTGTAATCCCTCTCGGCAATCGGATTCACCGGAATCAGATTCACATGACAGTTCCTTCCCCTCAATAGCTGTGCGAGCTCCAACGCATGCTCTCTTGCATCATTCACACCACTGACCAGACTGTATTCGAAGCTGATTCTGCGCTTTGTTTTTTCAAAATAATAATCCGTTGCCGCCAGTGCCTCACGAATACTTACTTTATTCGCAATCGGCATCAGGGTTCTTCTGAGTTCATCGTTTGGTGCATGCAAGGATAACGCAAGCGTACAGTCCGCTCCTGCATCCGCCAACGCACGGATTCCGTCCGGAAGCCCGCAGGTCGATACCGTCACGTTACGCTTGCTGATATTCAGTCCGTTCTCATCCGACAGCATATTCAAAAAGCGGAACAGATTCTCCAGATTGTCCATTGGTTCGCCGGTTCCCATAACAACGACATTGTCCACGCGCTCTCCGGAATCCTGCTGAATCCGGTATATCTGCTCCAGCATCTCAGCCGCAGTCAGATTCCGTTCAAGACCGCCCAGCGTAGACGCACAGAACCGACACCCCATGCGACAGCCTACCTGCGAAGAGATGCAGACCGAATTACCATGTTTATAGCGCATCAATACACTCTCGATTACATTGTTTTTCAGCTTCTGCTGTTCTTCCGGAAGCCGGAACAAATACTTGCAGGTTCCATCCAGCTTCGAACGTAATACCTGCACCGGTTCCAGAACCGTATAATAACAGGATGCCTTTAACTTTTCACGGAACTCCTTTGACAGATTGCTCATTTCGTCAATCGAACCCGAAAGTTTTACATGCATCCAGTCATAGAGCTGCTTTGCACGAAATGCCGGCTCTCCCATCTCTTTGACAAATGCTTTCAACTCATCCAGAGACAAAGATTTGATATCAATCTTTTCCACGTACACACCTCTGCATTATTCTACTTTTGTAGTTATTTCTTGATAAAACGTGCAATATAAAATCCATCCGTATCCTGCACGCCGGGTATCAGCCGTAAAAAACCCTGCTTTGTATCATCACTGTGGAGACTCTTCGGAAGATACGGAATCAGGCTGTCTGTCTGCATTCCCTGTTCCAGCAAAAACGCTCTACCGCTGTCGTTTTCTTCTTTATTCAAAGTACAAGTACTGAAAATCAGTGTGCCACCTGGTTTTACATAGCGCACCGCATTCTGTAGAATCTGTTTTTGCAACGCACACAGTTCCTTCTGCGCTGCTTCATTCATGTTGTACTTAATATCCGGCTTTCTTGCGACTACACCGGTTCCCGAACATGGCACATCTGCAATTACAACATCTGCACTGTTTTCTTTTTCCGCATCAAAAACCGTTGCATCCGCACATACAGTCAGAACATTCTGTAAACCGATACGTCTGAGATTTTCCCGGATTAGTTCCAGCTTCGCTTCAGACACATCACGGGCTTCCACCTGACCGCCCGATACCTCTGTTTTCTTTGCTTCCAGAAGATCCGCTATATGAAGGCTCTTACCTCCCGGAGCCGCACAGAGATCCAACACAATCTCGCTTCCCTTGATACCGGCTGCCTGACCTACCAGAATCGAACTTTCATCCTGTATCTGAAACCAGCCCTTCTGAAATGCTTCTAACGTTTCCAATCCGTCACATCCATACAGATAGAATGCATTTTCTGCATATTGTGCTGCTTCTGTTCTGATTCCGTCCGCAGCCAGTGACTCTATCAACTGTTCCGGTGTCACACGGGAACAATTACACCGCGCCGTAAGACGATGCTCCTCAGCCGTAGCCGCCGCAATCCGTCTTGCTGTCTCTATACCATAATCGCGCACCCACTGCTGTATCAGCCATATAGGAACAGAATACTGCAGTCTGAGTTCCGCCTCTACTGACTTTGCACATGCCTGATCCAATCGAATCTTTCCGTCTCTTGCAACACTTCTCAACACAGCATTGACATATCCGCTTAAGTTAGTAAAGCCATACTTCTTTACCAGCTTTACTGCCTCATTACAGGCTGCCGACTGTGGTATATCCTCACAATACATCAGTTGATATACTCCTGTCCGCAGTACGGCACGAATCCAAGGTTTCATTTTATTTACCGCCGTCTTTGAAAATACCGACAACAGATAATCAATCGTTTCGAGCCGTCTTACCGTTCCGTCCGTCAGTCTTTTCGCAAATCCTCTATCCTGTACAGACCACTCCGCATTCTTCTTAAGCATTAACGGAATCGCGATATGAGATGGCACTCTTTTATCCAGAATGTCTATCACTGTTTTTGCAGAAGCTTCTCTCGCTGTCACAACAAACTCCTATCTATTCTCCCAGTACCGTTCCCGGAGTGATGTTATATCCGTTCAGGTACTCTTCTGTTCTCATTCTTCGTTTTCCTTCCGGCTGAAGCTCCGTTATCGCCAGAACTCCTTCACCGGTGGCTACTCTGAGTGCCTTCTTATCTCCCGCAAGTACGGTTCCCGGCTTCTCTGCTGCATCTTCCGGAATCACATACGCTTTCCATAACTTCAGCAGCTTACCCTCCAGCTTCGTATATGCACAGGGCCACGGGTCCAGGCCGCGAATATAGCGTTCCAGCTCCTCTGCCGGTCGTGAAAAATCCAGTTCTCCAAGCGACTTATCAATCATACCCACATATCTACCGACACCCATTTCCTGAGGAGTACGGGAACAACTGCC